>JALUUK010000637.1 GCA_027021395.1 Acidobacteriota bacterium | reverse complement strand
AGACTCTCGAACTGCTGTCGAGCCGGACCGACGGACGCCGCACGGATTCGGAGACGAAGCTTCTCGAGCAGGCTCTTTTCGACCTCCGAATGCACTTTGTCGAGGCCGAGAAGGGGCGCGAGCACGAATGATGACCTCGCTGCACTGCGCCACCTGCGTTGCCGGGCGTTTCTCTTGGGTTCGCCTGTTCCTCGTCTTGGCTTGCTTGGCGGTGAACCTCGGTGGACCGACGACCCCGGTGATCGCGGCTGAGGGCACACAGCCCGAAGAGCGAGCGTGGAGCCTCCAAATCGATTCCACAAGCACCAGTACTCTCATCGACGACGTCGAAGAGCGGTGGACTCAACGCAAACGGCTCCTGCGAAACTTGGACCGGGCGGGCGCAAGCCAAGCCGAGCGAGAGATCAGCGAGTTCCTAGCCCAAGGTTCCATTCAGCGCTTCGGCGCGCTCGCCGATGCCTGTGTTCTCGAGGCCGAACGTCAAGAAGAGGAAGGCCCCGCACTCGCCCTGGCAACCTACCGCCTATGCCGGCAATTCGATCCCAGCAACGGCGCAGCGTGGTTCGGAGAGGCTCGGACGACTTGGCGGAAGGGGGACGGGGCGGCGGCTGCCCTCGAGCTCGTGTCGAAAGGTCTTCTGGCCCGCTGGAGCAACTTCTGGGGCCTCTATGCGGATGGCGTCAATCTTCTAGGACTTGCTTTCTGGTCACTGCTGATCGCCGGAGGAGCCGGCGTCATCGTTTTGCTTCTGCTGCACGGTCCATCGCTCGTGCACGCCATCGGCGGCGTCTTGCCCAAGAGCTGGCATCCCGCTTGGCGAAGCGCGCTAGGATGCACCGTGCTCTGCTTGCCTCTTTTCGGAGGGGGCGTGGGGATTTGGACCTTGGCGGTCTGGGCGGTCTTTCTGATCGCGGCTTGCCGCCGGCGCGAACGAGGGTTGCTCTACGGCCTGCTGATCCTGCTGGCACTGACGGCTCCCTTCATCGATGGGCTTCGCGTGTTGACCGCGAGCGCCGGATCGCCCCAGGTCCGTGCCGCGGTGGCCACCGGAGAAGGTTCGCTGACGCCCGGTATGATCACCGAGATGGCCGCCTTGGTCGACCAAAACCCCGACGAAGTCATTTGGAAGCTCTTGCTCGCTCGCATGATCGCGGAAGATGCTCCCGATCGCGCAGTGCAATTGCTGCGCGAGGCGTCTCGCATCGATGCCGCAGACCCTCGCATTCCGATCATGCTCGGCAATCTCTTCTATCGGCTCGACAAGCCGGAAGCCGCCGGCATCTATTTCCTGCAAGCGCTCGATCGAGATCCGGAAAATCTCATCGCGCTCTTCAATCTCTATCGCGTTCGTCAAAGCTCGCTCGACCTGAGTGAAGCCGAGGCGTTGATTCAAACCGCGCGTTCCATCGATCGCGAGCAGGCCGATCGCTTGTGGGCGACGATGCCTAGAGGAGGTGTCGCGGATCCGGTCTTCCCGCTCAGGGAGATCGCAAGTCGAGCATTTTCCGAGAACATGAAGGCTCAGCCGGCCATTCGTCCGATCAATGCCGTTTCGCTGACGGCGCTTGCCGCCATCATGGTGGCGGCCGCGTGGCAGATTCGTTTTCGGCGGATCTCGGCTCGACGGTGTGCGCGCTGCGGCTCGGCAATGAGCCGGCAAGGGACCGGCGGCAATGAAGAAGAGCCGGTGTGTCCGCCGTGCACGCATCTTTTCGCTCGGCGCGCCGGACTCGCTCCGGCAGTTCGAGAAGTTCAGGCCCGCAAGGTCGAAAGCCATCTCAATCGCCGGCGCCGTTTCGGCTTTTGGGTGCACCTCGTCTGGCCCGGACTCGTCCAACTCTACGAAGGGCGCACCTGGACCGGTTACCTGATGACGGCCTCTTGGGCTTTCCTGCTTCTCGGCGCGCTCTTTCCTGAACATCTGCTCCCCGGTCCGACATCCACACCCACCTGGCCGCCGGGCGCACCCTTCGTCTTTTTGATCGCCATTTTCTGGTTTGCGGCTCAGTCGCCGCCTCTCCGCCCGCACCCCGTCGTTCGGCGCGAGGGGCGATGAGCCATGGCACTGCGCGGTACACTCGGAGACTTTTCTCTCGCCGATATCTTTCAGTTGATCGGGCTACAGCGAAAGACGGGTGTGCTCGAGCTGCAAGCCGAATCGCTTCGTGTCACCGTCTCGTTTGAAGCGGGCCATGTCGTCGCCGCCGATCACTCCGGTCGGCCTCTCGAACAGCGGGTCGGACAGCTCCTCGTCCGCACGGGCAAGCTTCCGGAAGCGCGGCTCGAGCAGGCCTTGCAGATCCAAGGCGAAACGCTCGAGCGCCTCGGCCATGTGCTCGTCGAGAATCAATGGATCGCGGCCGATGTGATTCGGCGCCAACTGACTTTGCAGCTTTGCGATACGATCTACGACCTCTTCCGGTGGCGCGGCGGCGACTACGATTTCCAACCCGCCTCCTCGGTCGAGTGGGATCGTGAGTTCATCGATCCCATTCCCGCGGAAAATCTCCTGATGGAGGGCGCCCGCATGCTGGACGAGTGGCCGATGATCGAGAAGGTGATCCCCTCACGCGATACGGTCCTTCGTCCGACGCTCATCGCTGCAAAAACACTGGCCACGGTCGGCGGACAGGCCACGAGCGGCGGTTCCGTCTACGAGGAAGATATTGATTTTGGAGTCATCCCGTCCGACCCGCTCGCCAAGGATGAACCCGCGCCGAAGTTTACGGAACGAGAATTGCAGATCCTGCGCTGGGTGGATGGGCGGCGGCCCGCAGGCGAGATCGCGGAACTGACGGAGTGGGGCATCTTCGAGGGGATGAAGACGCTCGCCAAACTCGTCGAAGGGCGCATGATCGAGACGATCGGGGAGGAACGTCCGGCGACGGGAAGCAGCCAAGTCCCGCGTTTCTTCAGGGCGGCTTGGCCCGCTCGCATCTGGCTGGCCGTCATCGTGGCGGGAGCACTCTGGGGCTCGGCGGCGATCGTCGGTGACATCTACGAAATGGCCCGACCGGCGGGCGACCCGTGGCCCGTTCCCAAACTCGTTCCGCTCGCACCCTCGCCGGTCGCAGTTTCCGGGCTCGATGATCTACGCCGGGAGACGGCGCTCTCCCGTCTCGCGCGGCTCGAGCAGGCGTTGATGACGCACTTCCTCGATTCCGGTGTGTGGCCGCGAAACCTCTCTGCGCTGCTCGATGCCGGCGTGGATGAGAAATGGCTGCGCGATCCGTGGGGTCGACCCGTCGAATACGAAGTCGATGCCGAGGGCTGCCGTCTACGCGTCGCCCTTCCCGGCCCGGGAGAGCGAGAAATTGTTCGCACACATGCATTTACGCCCGAAGAGCGCACTTCCTTGTCGCAGTGAGCCGGGCCACGGCTCGTCTCGTTTCTAGACCTTTCCCTACAAAAATCCGGCTAAAATCTTGCAATTTCGGGGCTTTTTCTTGACGCTTCCGCGCACCCGTCTTAGGAAGGCCCGACGGCGGATGGCCGTCCGGAGGAATGAACACGATGGGCAAGATAATCGGGATCGATCTAGGCACCACGAATTCCGTGGTGGCCGTTATGGAAGGCGACAAGCCCGTGGTGATCGCCAATGCAGAAGGGGGGCGCACGACCCCGTCCGTTGCTGCTTTCACCGATGGTGACGAGCGTCTCGTGGGACAACTGGCCAAGCGTCAAGCCGTGACCAACCCCAAGCGCACGCTCTTTTCGATCAAGCGTTTCATGGGCCGGAAGTTCGCCGAAATCGAGGGCGAAAAAGACCGTTTCCCTTACGAATTGGTCAAGGCCGAGAACGGAGATGTCCGCATCAAGGTCGATGGGCAGCTCTACTCGCCCCCGGAAATCGCCGCGATGGTTCTCCAAAAGCTGAAAAAAGACGCCGAAGACTACCTCGGTGAAAAGGTCGACAAGGCGGTGATCACCGTGCCCGCCTACTTCAACGACGCGCAGCGTCAGGCCACCAAAGACGCCGGGCAGATCGCCGGGCTCGAGGTGTCGCGCCTCGTCAATGAGCCGACCGCAGCCGCCCTCGCCTATGGACTCGACAAGAAGACCGACGAGAAAATCGCCGTCTTCGACTTCGGGGGAGGAACCTTCGACATCTCCATTTTGGAAGTGGGTGAAGGTGTCGTCGAAGTCAAATCCACCAACGGCGATACTCACCTCGGTGGAGACGATATCGATCAGTGCCTGATCGAGTGGATCACCGCCGAGTTCAAGAAAGACCAAGGAATCGACCTCTCCCAGGACAAGATGGCACTGCAACGGCTCAAAGAGGCCGCAGAAAAGGCCAAGTGCGAGCTGTCGACGGCCTCGGAAACGGAAATCAACCTTCCGTTCATCACCATGGATGCCGCAGGACCGAAGCACCTCGTCATGAAGCTCAGCCGCTCGCATTTCGAGCGTCTCGTCGATCCGATCCTGCAGCGCACCCTGCCGGCTTGCCGAAAAGCCCTGCAAGACGCCGGGCTTTCCGCTTCGGAAATCGACGAGGTGGTCCTCGTCGGCGGCTCGACACGTATCCCCAAGGTTCAAGCCATGGTGACGGATCTTTTCGGACGGGAACCGCACAAGGGCGTCAATCCGGACGAGGTCGTCGCCATCGGCGCTGCGGTGCAAGCCGGCGTTCTCTCCGGTGACGTGAAGAACCTCCTTTTGCTGGACGTGACGCCGTTGTCGCTGGGCATCGAAACCCAGTTCGGCCGGTTCACCACCCTGATCATGCGCAATACGACGATACCCAGTCGCAAGAGCGAAGTCTTTTCGACGGCCGCAGACAACCAGACGGAAGTCGAAATCCACATTCTCCAAGGCGAACGCCCGATGGCGGCGGACAACAAGACGCTCGGGCGCTTCAAGCTCGACGGCATCCCTCCGGCACCCCGCGGAATGCCGCAGATCGAGGTCGCATTCGACATCGACGCCAACGGGATCTTGCATGTGAGCGCCAAGGACAAGGCCACCGGCCGAGAGCAGAACGTCCGGTTGACGGCATCGTCCGGGCTTTCCGAGGCCGAGATCAAGGCCATGGTGGAAGAGGCGCAAAAGCACGCCGAAGAAGACAACCAGAAGAAAGAGCAGGTCGAGGCCCGCAACAAGCTCGATAACTTGATCTGGAGCGTCGAGAAGATGATCTCCGAATCCGGCGACAAGCTGCCGGAAGAGGATCGCAAGAGCTTGGAAAGCGCACTGGCCGAGGCCAAAGAGGCGATGGCCGCCGAGGATGCGGCGACGCTCAATGCCGCGGCCGAGAAGCTCACCCAGGCAAGCCACAAGATGGCCGAGACCATGTATCAAGGCAGCGCCGGTGCGGCCGGTGGAGCGGACCCCGGCGGTGAGCCCGGCGGCGCATCCGGCTCGACGGGCGAAGGCGGCGGGTCGTCGGACGAGACCGTGGTCGATGCCGAGGTCGTGGACGAGGGCGGTCCGAGAAACTAACCTAGCTTGGAAGACGTCGTACGTGTTCGGGCCGCGGGTCACCGCGGCCCGGCCCATGGAGCCGCGCCGATGAAGAGCTGGGACCCGTTTCGAGACTTGCTGACGATTCAAGATCGCATGAACAAGCTCTTCGAGACCGTGCTGACCGGACCGGTTTCGATGGACGATCAAGCCGAGGGCCTAGGCACCTGGAGACCGGTGGCGGAAGTCGTAGAGACCGCCGAGAACTACGAGATTCACTGCGAGTTGGCCGGCCTCGAGCGCGAGCAGGTGGACGTCAAATTGGATGGACAGGTCCTCTTGGTCCAGGGGGAACGGCGCCGGGACGAAGAAGTCGATGCCTGGACCTACCATCAGCTCGAGCGCCCCTACGGCCGCTTCTCCCGTCGATTCGAGCTTCCCGAGGGCACGGACCTCGATCAAATCCGCGCCGGACTCGATGACGGCGTGCTTCATATTACGCTTCCGAAGCTCCCCGAGGCACAAACCCGCGCCATCGAGCTCGAGGTCGGCACCTCGCGCGACCACTAGCCATACGGTCGGAAAACTCGCGGCTGAAACGCCCCGAATGAGGCCTCTTTAGGAGCATGGATCGGGGTTGTGTTCGCTTCGAATCAGGAAAATCACGATTGGCTGCTATAATCCCGCGCCCGACGGCCGATAAGGTGGGCGGGTCCGGCCGAATCCGGCACGCTATGATGTGGGTTCGTCGGGAGACGTTCGCCCAGCGAAGCGGAAGGCGAAACGGGTGTCGTTTTCCAAGGAACCTCGATCGGAGTCGTCGGGAAGACCGTGGGAGGACAGATGATAAGCAACTTCGGGGCGCAGGGAGGAGAGCAGGGCAAGAAGGGGCTCGGCTCTCCCGAATCGCTCAAGAAGTACCTCAAAGAAATCGCCAAGCTTCCCCGCATCACCGTGGAAGAGGAGCGCGATCTTGGTGCCAGAATCAAGGACGGCGATGGCGCAGCCCTACAAAAGTTGGTGGAGGCCAACCTCCGCTTCGTCGTCTCTTTCGCCAAGAAATATCGAGGATGCGGACTCTCTTTCCTCGATCTGATCAATGAGGGTAACGTCGGCCTGATCGAAGCGGCCAAGCGCTATGATCCCGGCAAGAACGTCAAGTTCATCACTTATGCCGTTTGGTGGATTCGGCAATCGATCATCCACGCACTTTCCGACCAGAGCGGGCCGTTTCGTCTGCCCCAAAAACAGGCCAATCTGCTGTACCGCATCGGCAAGACCCAAGCTGCACTGATGTCGGATCTGCAGCGTCGACCGACGGTGGACGAGATTGCCACGGCGATGGAAGTCGATCCCAACGACGTGACGACCTTGCTGCAGGTCTCCGAAGAGAACATCTCTCTTTCGGCGATCATCGACGAAGAGCACGAATTCCACCTCTCCGACAAGCTCGAGCAGGACGTGATTCCATCGGCTGATTCGGTGATGATCCGCGGAACCCTGCGCGACCACGTGCGTCGTGCGCTGACCGAATTGGACGAGAAGGAGCGGAAGGTCGTCTTGTTGCGTTTCGGACTCTCGGGAGAAGAACCCAAGACGCTCAAGGAGATCGGCGAGATGATGAGTCTTTCACGAGAACGCATCCGCCAGATCGAAGCCCAAGCTCTGCGAAAGCTCAATCGGTCGTCGAAGTGCCAGCAGCTTCGCGCCTACCTCAACTGATGGACCCGACGCTCTCCGGCAAGACATCGTCTCGGCAGCCGAAGCCGTGTCCGGAGTGCGCCGATACCGGTTATCGCATCATTCAGCAAGACGGCGTAGACGTCGCGCAGCGCTGCTCATGCCGACAGCGCGATCTCATTCGCCGACGACTGCTCGGCAGCGGAATCCCCGAGCGCTATCGCCACTGCGACCTCGACGGCTTTCTCACGCAGAATCCTTCTTTGCTTCAAGCGCTCGAGCAAACTCGACGCTTGGTTCATACGGGGCCGGGCTCGGATGCCGGTCTGATCTTCTGCGGCCCTTGCGGGGTCGGCAAGACCCATCTTGCCGTGGCGGCATTGCGCGCCATGGTCGAGCGCTACGGCGTGCGCGGGCTCTTCTTTGAGTTCGGCACACTTCTGCGGCGCATTCAGGATACCTACGACCGGCGTTCGGAAACTCCCTCTTGGGCGGTGATCGGTCCGACGATCGAAGCCGACCTGCTGGTGCTCGACGATCTCGGAGCCACTCGAAGCACGCCTTGGGTTCTCGACACGCTCGGGCTGATCGTCGGAGAGCGCTACAACCGCAACCGCATGACGCTCTTTACGACCAATAGGCCGGAGCACTCGCCCAAGGGACAGAGCGAAACGCTCGCCGACCGTGTCGGCGAACGTCTCGCATCCCGCCTCGCCGAGATGTGCCGGACCGTGGTGATGGAC
>JALUUK010000636.1 GCA_027021395.1 Acidobacteriota bacterium | reverse complement strand
GACCACAACGCATCGACGAGTGCGATGAAACCGCCGGTGATCGATGCGGTCCGCGTGCCTCCATCGGCTTCGAGCACGTCGCAGTCGATCGTGACGAGTCTCGGACCGAGTGCTCGGAGATCGGCGATCGCTCGGAAACTGCGCCCGATGAGCCGCTGGATTTCGGTCGTTCGCCCGTCGATCTTGCCGCCGCGGTCGCGGCGTTTGCGAGGCGAGGTGCTGCCCGGGAGCATGTTGTATTCGGCCGTGATCCAGCCCTTTTCGTCAGACGCCATCCAAGCTGGTATGTCGTCACTGATGCTGGCCGTGCAGAGGACGGTCGTGCCGCCGCTCTGGTAGAGAACACTCCCCGGCGCGGTCTTCGTAAAGCGGCGCTTGATACGGACGGGACGAAGTGCGTTGGTCTTGCGTGACGTCATCGGATCTCCTGGTCCAGCAACCAATCGACCAGTCCCTTTTGGAGGTGCATGCGGTTCTCGGCTTGCTGGAACGCCAGGCTTTGGGGGCCGTCGAGGACCGAGTCGGTGACTTCTTCGCCACGGTGCGCCGGCAAGCAATGGAGAAACACGGCCTGGCTCGGCGCATGACGCATCAGGTCGTCGTTGACCTGGTAGTCGCGGAACGCGGCGCGCCGAGCTTCCTGTTCGGCCTCCTGCCCCATACTGGTCCATACGTCGGTGTAGATCGCATCGGCGGCGGCGACGGCAGCGAGCGGATCATCGGTCTGTTCGATCTGCGCCGACGGTTCTTCCTCGCCGACCTGCTCCAGGAACGCCGGGTCGACCTGGTAGCGACTTGGCGCGGCGATGGTGAATCGGACATCGAGCCGCGCGCAGGCGGCCGCCAGGCTTCGAGCGACATTGTTGCCGTCGCCGATATAGGCCAGGTGGCGCCCCGCCAGGCTCCCGAAATGCTCCTGCAGTGTGAAGAGGTCGGTCAACGCCTGGCACGGATGGTTCCAATCGGTCAGGCCGTTGATCACGGTAGCTCGCGAATGCGCCGCCAGCTCTTCCACGTCGCCGTGGGAATAGGTGCGACAGACGATGAGATCGACATAGCTCCCGAGGACCCGTGCAAAGTCGCCGGGAGCTTCTCGCCCGCCCCATCCGACGTCCGGCCCGAGATAGAGGGCCGAGCCGCCGAGATGCGCCATGGCCGATTCGAAGCTGACTCGCGTTCGAAGCGAGGGTTTGGCGAACAGGAGCGCCATGACGCGTCCGACGTGGCGCGGTTCGCGGAGACCGCTGGTCCACGCCGCTTTCAATTGCGCGGCGCGATCGAAGACCGACAAGATCTCATCGCGCGTCAGATCGAAGACCGAGAGAAAGTGGCGGCTTGTTCCGCTGAGCGACATGGTCGAAGGCGCATTATTCATGTTCGTTCGGATCCAGGTTTTCGATGACATCTCGTAGAATACCACAGCCCTCTGCGACTTCATCGTCTTGCAATGTCATCGCCGGAAGGGCTCGGATGACGCGTCCCTGCGTGCAGTTGACAAGCAGTCCGCGTCGCAGGCATTCTGCCACGACAGGCGTTCCGTCGACGGCCAGCTCGACGCCGATCATGAGCCCGGCGACTCGGACTTCATGCACCCAGTCGCACGCTTCCGGGAGGTCTTGGAGCTGTTCTTGAAACTGTTCGGCGATGCGGCCGGCCCGTGCGAGCAAC
>JALUUK010000635.1 GCA_027021395.1 Acidobacteriota bacterium | reverse complement strand
GAATTTCGACGACATCGAGGTGCAGGGGATAGTGATCGCCGAGGTTCCACGAGTAGCTTTGCAAGAGGTGTGAAACCCGCTCGCAGAATCCTTCGGGTCCGTAAAGACGAAGCGGTTTTTCCGACTGCCCGAGTCGGAGACGCAACAGTCGTGGGAGGCCGAAGACGTGGTCGAGATGCGCATGGGAGATGAAGACATCGCTGACGTTCAAGAGGGTGCGCGGCGCCACTTCGCTCATCTCACCGGCATCGAAAAGCACGATGCGGGGAATCCACCGAAAGCGTACGACGGCCAAGGGGTCGCCCGTCGGCCCGTTGGGAACTTCGATGCGCAGGCTCGATTTCAATAGAAGACGGGCAGCGACGGGTCGAGCAGGACCGTCTCGTTGATGGGCCGAGTGGTGGTGTGCAGCGTTTGCAGAGCGTGCTCGATTTCCTTGGGAAGATCGATCGAAACCTCGCTGCTTTCGAAGAATTGCGCCCAGAACCCGGGGACCTCCGGAAGGACCTTCACACGGAAGCGCTCATCTTCTTCGAGTCCGGCGAGACGAGCTGCGCGATGCAGCGCGGTCTTCAGACCGCCGAGTTCGTCCACCAGTTCGCGTTCGAAGGCGTCGCTTCCAACCCAAACTCTGCCGTGGGCGAGAGGTTCGAATTCGTCGTAGGTCTTACCGCGCCCTTCCGCAGCTTTGCCGACGAAATCCATGTAGATGCGGTCGAGCATTTCCTCGAGTCGCGCCCTTGCAAACTCCGAATACGGCTCTTGGGATGAGTAGAAGTCGCCGTTCTTGCCGGGTCCGAGTCCCTGGTAGTTGATACCGATTTTGTTGCGCCAGAAATCCCGCGTGACGAGTTTTCCGGCGAAGACGCCGATCGATCCGGTCAGCGTTCCGGAGCCGGCGACGATATGCGTAGCCTGCATGGAAATGAAATATCCGCCGGAGGCCGCATAGTTCCCCATACTCACGACCACCGGTTTGATTTCCTTCGTCAACTCGACTTCGCGCCGGATGATATCCGAGGCCACATAGGATCCGCCCGGGCTGTCCACCCGCAGCACGACGGCGGAGATGGCGTCGTCTTCTCGGGCTCTTCTCAGCGCGCGGCTCACGGTGTCGGATCCGAGCACATCACCTGAGAACATCGACGCGCGCTTGGATGAACCCCGTTGAACGCCCCCGACGGCATAGATCAGGGCAATCCGTCGACCGCCTCGCGAGTATGGCCGGCGTTCTTCGACGTAGCTCGCAAGGGAGAGAAAGGGGTCTTTCTCCCCGGCCCACTCCTCGATCTTCGCTTCGACCTCATCGCGGTAGAACAGAGCGTCGACGAGTCCAAGCTCTAACGCTCGAGACGCAACATAAGGCCCGTCGTCGATCACTTCGCGCACGCGCTCTTCGGTCAACTCGCGCCCGGCGACGATGGCGTCGACTAGGGAGGTCGTCAGTGTATCGAGCAGCATCGATGTCGCTCGGCGGTGAGCGTCGGTGTAATCCGAGTGCGTGTAGGTGTTGACGGCGTTCTTGTATTCCTTGCGTTGCCCGAATTCGGGCTTGATTTCCAGCTTGTCGAACAGCCCCCGATAGAACGGAGTTTCGGCGCGGAGGTTGATCAGCGCCACGTCACCCGGAGGAGCGAGATAGATCGACTCGCAAGCCGAGGCAAGAACGTAGTGACCGACACCGGCGGAAAACTCGCCGGCGGTCTCGAGGAAGGCGAAGGTCTTTTTCCCCGACTTGCGAAAGTCGAGAATCGCCTGATGCACTTCTTCGAGTTGGGCGAAACCCATCCCCGGAGAGCGAATCTCCACGAAGAGGCCGATGATCGAATCGTCTTCCGCAGCTTCCTCGAGCCCGAGCACGATGTCCCGCAGATCGAGCCGTCCCTTGGAGAAGACCTCCGTAAAGGGATCCGTCGCTTTGGATTCCTCGATGGCGCCGTCGAGCCGCAGCACGAGCACGCGCCCCGGATCGATGCTCGAAGGCGTGACGCCTAGCGTGACGAGCACGATGGCGAAAATCGCCACCGCTAGGACGAGAAAGAGCAAGATCAGAACGATGGCCCAACGACCTGCACCACTCATGGACGAACTCCTCGAATTCAAAACACTGTGAATATCGTGCGGCTTCATTTCGCCCGTGCCAAGGAAAGGCGGAAGATTCTCTGCGGCGAACCCTAGCGAAAGAGCCGTGGGTCGTTCGAACCCGAGGCCATTCTAGCCTGCTTCCCGCGCCGACTTCTTCCCGCGGGTATTTTCCTCGCGAAGCCGCAAAGGTCGATGGTTTAGCGCTTGTCCAGGGAGGAAGATGAGCGTATCCCCTGATCGGTGAACACGATGCGCCCAATATCTCCGATGCGTCTCCGCCTTTTCCGGCCCCGAGACCGAGTTTCGATGCTCTTGGGAGTCGCGCTTTTCGCCTCGGCCTTGGGATTCGCGGCCGATCGCGATCCGGTGATGGTCCACGCTTGTGCGAGGCTTGCCGACCTGACGCCTCCGCTCGAAGCGGCAAGCCGACTGAGGGAACTTTCGCCCGGCGAGCGGCGCGCGCGGCTGATCACGATCTTGCGCGCGGATGCCGTAGGGAAGTCACGCGAGATTCGGCACCGTCTCAGGAGCAGCGACGCGGAGCAGCTTCGCCTGATTTGGTCTGCGGGGGTGGTTTGCGCAGAGGCTCCAAGGACGGTGTGGACGCAGATCGCGACCCTCGATTCCGTCTCGGCGGTCTTCGAAGACCCTCCGCGCCTAGCGGAAGAAATCGACGATGCCGATGCGAGCGGCCCGAACGAAAACGTTGCCCCCGAGCCCCCGCTGATATCGATGCGCGTGCCGGAGGCATGGGAAAGGGGCTTTACCGGACGTGGAGTCGTCGTGGCCCTGATCGATACGGGGGTCGACATGACGCACCCGGATCTCGCGGACCAGATTTGGACCAACGAAGATGAGATTCCGGACAACGGCATCGACGACGACGGCAACGGGTATATCGACGACACCCGCGGTTGGGACTTCGCCTCTCAAGACAACGATCCTTCCGATTCAGCCGGGCACGGCACGAACGCCGCAGGTTTGCTGGTCGGCGATGGAAGCTCGGGAACGCAGACCGGAGTGGCACCCGATCTCATCATGATGGTCCTGCGACGCGGGACGACCGAGGCCGCGCTTTGGGAGGCGAGCCAATATGCGATAGAAAACGGCGCGCAGATCCTCTCGCAGTCGACATCCTGGAAATGGTCCTTCGATCCTCCGCCGGACTACGCATCCTGGCGACGTCAAGCGGAGTCGGAACTCGCCGCGGGCATGATCCACACCAACAGCGGCGGCAACACCGGCCAGCAGCTCGATACCGATCCCGTCCCCTACAACATTGCTGCGCCGGCCAATTGTCCTCCCCCGTGGCTCAGTCCCGACATGCCGCAATTCGGCGGTGTGTCCAGCGTGCTCGGCATCGGCAACATCGATGCCGATTCCCTGATGATTGCACCGCGCTCGCCGATGGGGCCTGCCGAATGGACGGATATCGCCGCCAACGTCGATGCGACCTATCCGTATGTGATGCCTGCCGATCTGCAGGACTATCCGCACTTCGATGGATCCGGCGGCTTGGGAAAGCCCGATCTGACGGCGCCGGGCGACGGTTCTCTGACCACCGAACTCGGCGGAGGCTACGATCTCTTCAGCGGAACTTCGGCGGCGACGCCGCGGGTCGCTGGAATTCTTGCATTGCTCTTGCAGGCCGTACCGAGCGCGACGCCGGCAGAACTGACGGAAGCGATTCTGACCTCCGCGCGCGACCTCGGCCCTCTAGGCCGCGACGATCGTTTCGGCGCCGGGATGCCCGATGCCGATGCCGCGCTCGATGCACTCGGACCTCCCATTCGGCTGGTCGGTTACACGGTGATCGATTCGGGAGGCGCGCAAGGGGACGGCGATGCCAACGCGGACGAGGGCGAGATCAATCGTCTCGAATTGACGCTCGAGAACACTTCGCCCGGCGACCTCGACAACGTCGAATTGATCTTGCGCGCGGTTGACGGTGTCGCCGTCAGGGACGGATTTCAGAATCTCGCTTTGCTGCCCGCGCTCGGCCAAGCCACGAGCGCGCCGCCGCACTTTGGGATCGAGTTCTTGGCGGGAAGTTGCTCGCAAACGGCCGAATTGGACCTCGAGATACGCCAGGGCGAATCTCGACGGGTCGAACGGATCTTTCTGGGCGTCGGCACGGAGGCTCGGACGGCGCTTCTCGACGCCGACTTCGAGAGCGATGCCGGCTTCTCGGTCGGAGGCGCGGCTTCGTCCGGTGCGTGGATCCGTGCGAACCCCGTCGGCACGATCAAGGACGGCCGACCGGCGAATCCGGACACAGATGCCGGAGCGGATCCGGCGGTCTTGGCGTGGGTTACGGGAAACGGTCCCACATCGCCGGATGCCGCGGATGTCGATGGCGGCGAGACGGTTCTGACGTCACCCGCACGCGATGCGCTCGGCTTCGACTCGGTCGAATTGAGCTACTCGCGCTGGTTCTTTAGTGACGATCCGACCGCCATGGATCAACTCGTGGTGGAAGCGACCGGCGACGGCACGACCTACTCGATCATCGAGGAAGTGACGGCGCGCGATAATTCTTGGAGAAATCGGCGGGTCGTTCTGTCTGACCTCATCGTTCCGGGGGCGAATACGCGCCTGCGGTGGCGCGCTTCCGACAACGGCGCCGACCACACCATCGAAGCCGGTCTCGACGATGTTTTTCTCGAAGGGGTCTCACTCGCTTGCACGCCTTGGACGGTGACGCAGGCGCAGCCGGCCGACCCCGTGGGAGATTCCCTGCGTCTTCGGCGCAGCGCGGGCAACCATCTGCTCTTGACCTGGGCACCGCCCTCAGCAGCCGGAGGCACCGACCCGGAAAAGGGCTACGGCGTCACCACCTCACCGGACGCCTCTCTGGCCTTCGAGGAGATCGCCCGTCCGACCCTTGAAGAATGGACCGAAGTCGATGCATTTCTCGACCCCGCTCCCATCACATACTACCTCGTCGACTCCCTCCCCTAGCAGCTCGCGCGAAATTAGATGTTGGACGAAAGTCCGTGGCCGAACTCTTCCCCGGCAGCGAGCAAGAGTGTGACTCTCCGAGGAGCATCGCCATTCGGAGGGTAGGAATCCGGTGTATCATCCGCAGGTTGAGGAGGTTTTCGGCATGAATCCCCGATCTCGAGCACGCATTCGCCGGTGGATGGGGCTCGTGGCATTGACCCTGACCGTATCTGTGGTTTTCGGTTGCGCGACGCAGTCGGCACTGCGCGAGTACTCGGTGTTGACCGGGCAGGGCTACGAACGCATCGAAGCCCAAGATCTCGAGGGTGCGCTAGCGAGCTTTGAGAAGCAGCTCGAGATGGCTCCGGGCAATCCCGAGCCGCACTATCACATGGCTTGTGCCTATGCTCGCAGCGGCAAGATCGATGAGGCTCTCGCCGAACTCGAGACGGCGGCGGCGCAGGGGTTTTGGTACGCGAATCGAGTTCGCAACGACAGCGACCTTCAGCCGTTGGCGGATGATCCCCGACTGGAAAACATTCTCGAGGAGATGGAAGAAAAGGCGAGGGATTGGAGTGAGAGAATCTACAAACAGTCTCCGGCGACTCTTTCGATCGATGACGCCGCCGTTTTCGCCGACTACGACAGTCTAGAGAAGGAGTACTCGGCTCGGCTTTCCCATCTGGAGGACAACGAGTATCTCTATGACTGGCGTCGACGAGAAGAAGTGAGGCTGGGTGTCTTGGACCAGTGGGCGGCGGCGATCGGTCGCTATCTTCGCGACCATCCTGCTCGATCGGATCGAGAAGAAGCCGCGAGTGGGCTCGTCGAGGTGAGCGCGAAGTACCGGCAGAGCTATTCCTTCTATTCGGTTTTCCCTGTGCACGCGTCGTATACGCGCAGCGTGGCCGACGCGTATCTCTCGGAGTTTCCCGACGGACCGAGCGCCGATCGCGTGGCTTGGTTGCGTCTGCTTTCGGAGTGGTTCAGTCGCGAACGACCCAGCTCGGCGACCTCGAATGACGAGTCGGTGGAGACCGAGCCCGTTGCAGCCAAGGCCGCGCTCTATACGGATGAGCAGATCGGACGATTTCTACGACAGCTCGGCGAATTCGAGGAGAGTCGCCGGGGCACGTACGAAGCGGGGAAGGCCTTGGCTTGGAAGGTGCGGCTGACCTTCGACCGGAACGAGCAGCGGGTCGATGAAGACGTGCGCACGTTGTGGAATGCGCTCGAGCAGCGCTACGGTGACGACAAGCAGATGAGTCGCTACGTTTCGCGTTGGCTCAAGTCGGTGAGCTTTTCCGTGCGCGGCATCCGGGATTTTGCGGGTGTCGATACCAATGGAAAAGCATGGGGCCCCGAGTCCATGCGGGGCAAGGTCGTGTTGATCGACTTCTGGGCGACTTGGTGCGGACCGTGTCTTAGCGAACTGCCCCATCTCAAGGAGGTCTACGCGGAGTACAAGGATCGAGGGTTCGAAATCCTCGGTGTCAGTTTGGACTTCGACGATCGTGCCGTTTTTGATGCCTGGCTCGAGAAGAACGACGTGAACTGGCCCCAGATCCACGAGGGAAAGGGTTGGGAAAGCACTTTGGCGAAACAGTACGACGTACGGGGTATTCCGTTTTCCGTCCTGATCGATCGAGACGGCACGGTGGTCGGGGTGGACCTTCGCGGAGAAGAGGTACGAAAGAAAGTCGCGGCGCTCTTCGCCGAAACGGATGCGTGAGGCGCTCGTCGCGCTCGTCGCGCTCGGCAAGAAGCGAGTGAGCCGAGAGTTCTCTCTTTGACTAGGGAGCCTTTGCGCTACACGATTCCCCTATGTTCTTCCCGACCTACAAACGCTTCATGCTCTTGCTCGGCATCGTGATCCTCGCGTCGCGGCCGACGGCGTCGGCGGAGGAGAGTTCCGGGATTCCTTACGATCTCGTCGTCGAGCGCATCGTTGCCCGTGCCGTCGCAGCGGCTGGGGCTTCGACGGAGGTCGAGGCGATCGAGATCCCGGATCTGCCACAGGGATCCGACGCACGCTCATTCGCCGATTTTCTTCTTGCCCGTGTACGGGGTGCCGACACGCTTGCCCAGCAGGTCGCTCTTGAAGCTCTAAGACGGCAGCAGACGGAGGATCGAAAGAACGTATGGCTTGGGAGCATGCTGAGTCTTCTGCCGACCGAAGACATCGCTCCTGATCTTCGCCTAGAGGTCGCCCGCGGCGTCTCACCGCTTCACCAAGCCGCGCACGCCGCCTTCCTTGCTCGAGAGGGGCAATGTCGCCGGGCGAGCGAAGTCGCTTCGGGACTCGCCTCGAAGTCCTCGCTGGACCCCTCGACGGCCGTTCTCGTGGCCGGAGCCTATGTCGGCTGCCGCCTCTATGCCGAAGCCCTTCAGATGCTCGAGCCCTTGCGCTCAAACCCCGATCTCTTGCGAGTTCGGCTTCTGGCAGGAGAGAGCCTATTGGCGCTGGGAGATTTCGCCTCGGCTTCTCGGTGGTGCGGGGAGGTGGCCGAAAAGAGCGCGGGTTTGCCGACCTTGATTCATCCTGCAAAGCGTTGCGTTGCGGCAGCTGATGCGTTGCGCGGCATCATGCCGCGAGGCCGACTCGAGTACATAGAAGCCTGTCGGGACGAGATGGAAGATCCCGCGGTCATGAGAACGCGACGCGTCGATGCAGGTCTCGCGGCTGTATGGGTCACGCTTTCCGGAAGGGTACCCGGCGCGCCGCGGCGAATCCTGGACTTGTTGACCCGTCTCGAGCGCATCGACATATCGTCTTCTTCACGAACCGCCGGTGAGATGTTGGCTCTGCTCTCC
>JALUUK010000634.1 GCA_027021395.1 Acidobacteriota bacterium | reverse complement strand
GACCCCTTCATCGACGAGTGCCTGCACCTGCTCGGCGAAGATGCTCTCGGCTTCACCCACCGTCGTCGGCCCCCAAGGCTCGAGGCGAATACCCAGCGGGCCGATCGAACCGGCCACGTAGACACGCGCCCCCGCCGCCGAACGTGCCAAGCGCACGGCCTGGCGGTTCACTTCGACGATGCGGTCGGCTAGACCGTGCGGTTCGAGACGCGGTCGATTGGCGGCGAAGGTATTGGTCTCGACGACATCCGCACCGGCGGCAATGAAATCACGATGCACGGCTTCGACGAGAGTGGGATCTTCGAGATTCAGTTCTTCGTAGCTGCGATTGACGAATACACCGCGCGCGTAGATCTCCGTGCCCATGCCTCCGTCGAAGAGAACGACGTTCTCGGCCAAATACTCTAGGAAAGGGGGCCGCATCAACTCACCTTGGCTTTCGCGCATGGATTCATTCGAGGCGGACGGTACCTCAAAAGAGAAAGGCGGCGCAAGACCCTCGCGCCGCCATCACCTCGAGCGAATCTGATTTCGCTGCGTCGTTTTCAAAACCGTTACTCGAGAACGCGAACCTCTACGCGACGGTTCTGGCTACGCCCTTCTTTCGTCGAGTTGTCGGCTACCGGGCGGCTTTCACCGTACGAGATCACCTGCATCAAATGCAGCGGAACACCATTCTCGTGCAGATAGTCGCGCACGGCCGTGGCGCGCTTGAGCCCGAGTTCGTAGTTGTATTTCTCGTTCCCCGTGGAATCGGAATGGCCCTGAATCTCGAGGAAGGCGAGCTTGTTCAAACCTTGGAACTTGCTGATCAAGCTGTCGAGGGCGGCTGCGCCGCCTTCACCGATTTCCGCGCCGTCCACGTCGAAGACCACATCCCGATTCGTCAAAGTCACCTTCCAGATGACTTTGCCGCGTGCAGCCATGTGCGCCTTGTGCGCCATTTCCTTGGCCGCGCTCGCTTCACCTTGGGCACTCGCCGCGGAGTCCGCGGCTTGCTTGACGTCTTGGTTGGTCTGATCGATGCGATTGTTGACATCGTCGATCTTCTTGGAGTTTTCTTCGACCCCGGACTGGATTTCATCCACTCGTCCGGATACATCGGAAATGGCTCCTTCGAACTTCGTGTTCGATACACAAGCCGTCGCCGTGACGAGAGCCAATCCGGCGACCACGACCATCATGAGGTTACGACTCATTGTCCTTGCTACCTCCCTGAGAACCTACTTTGGTGGAGGGCTCCAGCGGGCGGGAGCCATGCCGCATTATAAAGAACGACAGTGCGCTGTCCCTCGTAAGGGGCGGAATTATACAGGCCTTGCCGCAAATTGCCTGCCCTACCTTGACATAGGTCGGGTCTGCCGCAAGAACGGGCGATACACCATGACCGGCGCTCAGCGGTAGCCTCGACGGGCCCGTACGCGGTACCCACGATCCGTCGTCTTCACGTCGATCGTCCGGGAACGCCCGTCCGGCGGACGATTCGGCGGAAACGCCAGCCAATACTGATGCCGCAAGTCCTGATCCAGCCTGCGCGCCGCGGCCTGCGCCTGAGCTTCGGTGCCCACGAGAAAAAAGCGCCCTCCCGTGGCTTCCGCCGCCCGACGCAGCGCCGCGATCGGCCCCTGCGGTTGGCGGCGAGCCTGGATTTCGCGATCGATCCCACCGAGCGCCAAGATGTATACGGGCACGTCGATCGCCTGCGACGCCCGTACCGCCTCCGCCGGAGTCATCGAACTGGCGTTGTCTAGCCCATCGGTGATCAAGATGATCCCGCGACGACCGAGGATATCCGGAGTCATGAACTCCGCCGAAGTCTTCAATGCATCCGCGAGCGCCGTACGGCCCTCCTTGGGGGCATCGAGAATCTCTCGCAGCGTCGTCATCGGCCGATTGTTCCAGCGCCCCTGCCCGCGCATCTCGCCGTCGGCGAAAGTGACGAATAGCACGCGATCGCGGTGACGAATCCGGCGCATCAGCGGCAGCAGGGCTTCCCTGATGCGCTCGCGCTTTTTTCCCCAGCCCATCGATCCGGACGCATCGACCGCTACCAGTAGGCTCAGCGGGCCCTCGTCTTCCTCGCGGAACCAAGTGATCTCGCGAGCCTGCCCCTCTTCGAAGATGCGGAAATCCTCCGCCTTCAGACCGAGAACCGGACGACCGCGTCGATCGAAGACCTGTGCAGCCGTCATGACCAAATCGGAGCGCACGACGTCGGTGGGAAGCGCCGACAGCACCAAGGCCAGTTCTTCATCGCTCAGCGCAGCCCCGCCCGAAGAAACCCGGTCGAGCAATTCGCGCGCACGTGAACCGTCCTCCGGCGAACGCTCTCCCAGAGCCTGCGTCGCAGCGCCTGCAGCCACGCACACGCCCACTAGAAGGAGGAGAACTTTCCGCCCGAGGCGCGTGATCCTCTGCGCCCTCGGATCTGAGCCCATTTTCGTCGGCATCATCGACAGTCTCGGCGAATGCGCCACGGCGACCGGGCGAAGCCTGGCAATTGCTCTTGTTGTAACATGGTGGCCCGCATGGGCGCACTTGCCAAGGCAGGCTCCCGAGGAAAGCACCTTACGGACGCGATGAAAAGAAAGCCGCACACTCTCTGTCTCCTCCTTCTCCTTTCGGCGGCTCTCGTCTTGGGGGCCGCCGCCGAACCGGCCCTAGGCGAAGGAATCCGTCCCATCAAGCGCAGCAAAAGGGCCATCAAGGAGGACCTTCGGTACGCGGCCAAGATGGCGGAGCAGGGACTTTGGCGAGAAGCGCTGTTCCGCTGGGAAAGAGTCTTGCGCCAGCGTAGCGATGATGCGCGCATACTGAACAACATCGCCGTGGCGCGTGAGGTGACCGGCGACCTCGAAGGTGCGCGAGAGGCCTACGAACTAGCGCTCGCCATCGAAAAGTCCTCGTGGATCGATAGCAATTTCCGACTCTTCTTGCGCGCGCAAGAGCAGCACCGCCATTTTGAATCCGGCGGCATCGCTCCCCGCCCACTCGACGGAAGCCCGCTCGATGGAGATGGTGATGGTGATGGTAATGAGTAGGGTCCGCTTGATCACCACCCTGCTCGTCGCCTTGGCGATCATCCCGTCCGCGCTCGCGAAGTGGGAAGAGATCGCCGTGGAAGTTTCCGTTCCGCCGAAGCTGAAGCTCCCCCCACGCGAGAAGTTGCTCGTCGCCATGTTTCGCGCCAACGACCATGAGCGCCTCGACATCGGTGCGGAAATCGCAGAGTGGATTCGCCGCGATCTCGAGCGCAAGACGGAACTCGACGTGCTCGACGTTCCTCCCCCGCCCATTCCAGAGCAACGCCCCGAGAATCTTGCCGTCAACGACATTTTCTGGAATCAGCTCGGCGAGGACTTCGGTGCCGATATCATCGTGGCCGGCGTCGCTCATTTCGTCATCGATGACCGCTCCGGTTTCGTAACACAAGATTTGCAAAGCCCGCTTACCGGTCAAACCATTCGGCGCCAAGTATTCCAAGAGCGGCGGGCGTTCAACCTGCGCGTTGAAGTCTTCTTTCTGAAAGGCGACAATGGCGCATTGCTTCATCATGATATTTGGAACGAAGAAAGAGTCGTCGCGGCCGAAGGCCAAGAAGATTTGCAGAACCTCTTCGATCTTCTCGATGCCATGACCCCGAGCCTTGAAAGTGTCTTCATCACGACGAGCGTCAGGGAACCGAGGTTCATCTGGGTCGAGTAAGTCAGCGCAATGTTTTGGAGGACGCTTTTTCGATGAAGAATACCGTACTCACGACGCTCTTCTGGCTCGTCGCCGCCTTCGTCCTCTTCGAGATGACGCCATCGGCTTCCGCTCAAACCTTTTTCGGCAAGAACAAGGTCACCTATACCACTTTCGATTGGCATATCTACCGAGCGCCCCATTTCGACATCTACTACTACCCCAGCGAGGAGCACCTTCTCCCCGAGATCGTTTCCGCGTTCGAGAGCGCCTACTTGGAAGTCTCGGAGAAACTCGACCACGAACTCAAAGAGCGGGTGCCCGCCATCATCTACCGCACTCACGCCGAATTCGAGCAAACCAATGTGGCTCTCGCCGAGATCCCCGAAGCCGTCGGCGCCTTTGCCGAACCATTCAAAGGGCGCATGGTCCTGCCCATCGATGACCCGCCCGACAGGCGCTACGCGCTGATCAAGCACGAGCTGACGCATATTTTCCAGTTCGATATTCTCTATGCCGGATCTCTTCGAAGAGTGCTTCGCGGGCAACCGCCATTGTGGATGATGGAGGGGCTTGCCAGCTATATCGCCGACGACGAGAACTCCATCGACCAAATGGTGATTCGCGATGCGGTGGTCAACAACCTCGTCCCGTCGGTACGCAACCTGAGCGCATTCGGCTTCTTGACCTATCGCTTCGGACACGCGCTCTTCGATTTCGTCGAAGAGACTTGGGGCGCGGAAGGAGTGCGCACTTTCCTCTTCGAGTATCGTAAGGTGCTGCTAGCGGATGCCGTCGACAAAGCCTTCATCGACGCTTTCGGGCTGACCATCGAGGCTTTCGACCGGCGATTCGCGCGCTTCTTGAGGAAACGTTACCTCCCGGTTCTCGTTGGAAAACGCTCCCCGGATGAATACGGCAAGGAGATCGGCCTCGAGCGTCCCGGCAAGTTCACCTTCTCACCAGCGCTCTCTCCGTCGGGAGATCTGGTCGCTGCGATGGCGACTCCCGGGCTCGAACTCGACGTCGTCATCCTCTCCGCCAAAACGGGCAAGGTCATTCGGAACCTGACGAAGGGCATGACCAATTCCTACGAAAACATCGTCGTCGAAGCCTTTTCCGGCCAACGCGATCTGGCATGGTCGGCCGACGGCGACAGAATCGCGTTCTTCGTAACCAAAGAACGCCGTCGCGACCTGATGATCTACGATGCGGTCAACGGACGGCGACTCGCTCGGATTCGCTTCGACGAGCTCGCAAATCAGGCATCTCCAGCTTTCTCTCCCGACGGGCGATGGATCGCATTTTCCGCCAACACCAACGGCTATTGGGACATCTTCCGCTTCGACCTCGAAACGGGAAAGATCGAGAACCTCACCAAGGACAACTACTACGATTCGAATCCGTCTTGGTCCCCCGACGGCGATGCGATCATCTACAACCGTCGCATCGGCATGTTCGAGAAGATCTTCCAAGTCCCGATCGGGTCACCTTCCAAGAAGGTCCAACTGTCCGCCGGCGCGTCGTCGGATATCCAGCCGGTCTTCTCGCGCGACGGCAAGCTCATCTACTTTGCGTCGGATCGGGGAGAGTACGGCATTTTCAACATCCATCGACTTGATCTCGCCACCGCCCGAATCGAGCGTTTGACGGATCTCGCCGGCGGTGCGTTCTCTCCGGAGGAACTTCCGCCGGACGAAGATGGAAACTCTCAGATTCTCTTCACATCGTTCTTTTCCGGCACCTTCAGACTCTTCCGCATGCCGCTTGCCGGCGAGGAGGTCGTTGAAGCCATCGAAGCCGGGAAACGAGAACCGCAGACGTCGAGCAGAGCCCCGTCAAGACGCCTGAAGCGCGAGAAGAAAGAACAGGAGCGGCGAATTCGCGAAGGCAAGACCTCGCTTTCTCTGCCGACCGACGGAATCCTTCTTCGACCGATTCGACTCGGAGTGCCCGTTCAACCCTTTGCCGCCGTGGCCTCGATCGGCGCCACGATCGGCACGACCATCGTCGAGACTCCCACTTCTGATGGTTCGAAGGATCTCCCATCCGGCGACGGTGATTCCTCAGAAGGCGGCGACGCGGACTTGCGGCCGTTCAAACCGTTGCTCGATCTACGCCTCGACGAAAACAAGAAAGAAAAATACACACTGACATGGAGCGTCGACACACCGGACTTCACCGTGGGAGTGACCGACGACGGACAGTTTCTCGGGAATCTGGGCATGACTTTCTCGGACATGCTGGGAGATCAGCGCGTCGTCATCCGAAGCTTCACGGTCTCTCAATTCTCGAACACGGACGTCGCCTACTACAACCTGACCCGGCGTTACGCATGGGGCGCCCGGCTCATCGACTACCGAGACTACTACACCTTCCAAGACATCGGGGTTTCCATCAACCAGAGGATTCAACGGCGAACACGCTACACCAGTCTCGAAGGGTTCATCCACTACCCTTTCAACCGCAACTACCGCATCGAGAGCGCGGTTGGCTACGCGCAGCGTCGTTTCGATATTCCGGTATCCGGCGGCCTGGACTTCGTCACCTTCAGCGACGACTTTCCCTATGCCTCGGTCGATTTCGTCGGTGACACCGTGCGCTATCGATCCTTCGGCCCTCTTCAAGGACATCGCTTCCGCCTCGGATTTACGCACTATCAGTTCATTTCAGGCGATTCGAGCGGCACGACGCTCGAGGAGTTTCGCTTCGACTACCGTGGATATCAGCACCTCACCTCGTCCAGCCTCTTCGCGATGCGCATCGCCGGTGTGACCACCACAGGCGAAAACGCTTTGATCCGCTCCGTCGGTGGAATCAATCAATTCCGCGGGTTGAGGTATCGGGAGCTTTCCGGGCAGACCGTCTTGTGGGCAAACTTCGAACTGCGGTTCCCGCTCATCAATTATTTGCAGTGGGGTTTCGGCATGTTCACCGGCCCGTTCCGGGCGAATATTTTCGTCGACGTGGCGACGGCTTGGTACGACGACGTTCTTCGTGTTTCGAACCCGGATGAATGCCTCTTGAGCCCCTCGAGCTGCGTATTCGAAACCGGAAAGGCCGCCGTCGATCCGGAAACCGGGCTCTTGCGCGCTTACGCCACCAAAGACGCCGCCGGTCTCTACCAAGATCTTTATTTCAGCAGCGGCGTAGGGTTCTCGGTGCCGCTTTTCGGCCTGCCGATGAACTGGACCTTCTACCGGCGTTACGACGGTGCGGAATTCAGCAATTGGAACTCCGACTTCTATATCGTCTACGATTGGTAGGCGAAGCGCAGAGACCGGCCGTCTTCAGCGCAGTGCGGCGCGGCCGGCAGCGAGCGCGGCGACCGTCGTCCCCGCAAGAATGCCGAGAACGATGAGCAGAAGCGCTTCGATGGGCGTGAGGCCGCGCCCTAGAAGAACGTCTGCAAGACCGGAAAAGGAAGACGCTTCAGCACGAGCCAGCATCACTTCGCGGATGACTTTCGAAAGAAATAGCGCCAACCCGCCTCCGAGACCGCCGAGCAATGCGCCGCCGAGCAGAACGGGAGCCAGGACGAAAAGAAAGGGCGCCCCGACCAAGCGCATCAAAACGACCTCATCCCGCTTGTCGTTGAGCGCGAGTCGCATCACACCACCTACGGAAACCAGAGCGGCAGACAACAGCACCACTGCGCCGCTGAGAATCAACCAACCGATGGCCTCTCCGAGTTGCTCGAGCGCCTCCAGCCATTGGCGATCGTAGCGCACCGAAACGACGGCAGGAAGGGTCTTTGCCAGGGCGACGAGCGACTCCGTGAGCTCAGGGTCGGGAGCGATGGGGACGATACGTACGGAGGCGGGGAGTGGATTCTGCTCCAGCAGGTCGTCGATATCGGCCAATTCCGGAAACTGTACCTTGAACTCTTCGAGCGCTCGCTGCGCGTCGACACGCTCGATTCGCCTGACGTCCGAGCGACCTTCCATCAACTTTACGACTTCATCGAGTTGGGCCTCGGGAGCGCCTTCCTGCAAGTAAAACTCGATGGCCGCTTGGTCGGACCACCGTTCGAAAGCGTCTTGCGCTCCGTGAGCAAGCAGCAGGAAAAACGCCAGAACGAGTTGAGCCACGGCCATCGCCAAAATGGAGAGAATCGAGGCCAGCGGCCTGCGAGCGAGGTCGGTCAGGGCCGATCGAACG
>JALUUK010000633.1 GCA_027021395.1 Acidobacteriota bacterium | reverse complement strand
CGCCGAGGTCCGGAGGAGTCTTCCCTGCCGCAGCCAGAAGCTCAAGAGGGCGGACCCGATGAACGAGCCCGCATCTCCTTACTTTGCAATATCTTGAATCCGTACAAAAAAGAACTTCACAATCTTTTTCACACTCCGAAGCACTTCAGGCTATATTGTCCTCATGGACCCATCACAAGATCCGCTGCGTTCTGCCCTACCGGCGGAAGTGCCGCTTCCTGCTGCGCCGCTGGTACGGGTGATTGCACAGGTGCGTTTTCCGCAGATTCTCTCGATCGAGAAGCGCGAGTTCGTTGCACCGTTCCAAGAGGCGATCCGAGACCGCTATCCGGCGCTGAGGCCGGAGCAGTCCCACCGAATCATCGTAGGCCCACGGGGCGCCTCCACGGGAACGCCACAGGTCGTTTGGCGCTTCTCGGATGTCGACGAGAACTGGCGCGTCTCGTTGGCACCTGACTTCGCAGCGATCGAGACGACCGCCTACGAGAGCAGGGAGGACTTCTTCAATCGTTTCGGCGGCGTGATCGAGGCCTTGTCGGAGCACGTAAGCCCGCGACTCGTGGACCGCGTGGGCGTACGGTACATCGATCGAGTAACCGGCGACGGCATCGACGACATTCACAGGCTGGTACGCGCCGAGGTTCTAGGACTAATCGCCACATCCGCCGCTCAACATGTCCGCCACAGCGTGAGCGAGAACGTCTTCGCCGTGCCTGAGACCGGCTCGCAGCTGATGGCGCGCTGGGGCCTGATTCCCGCCGGCGGAACCGTCGATCCTGCCGCGATCGAGGCGATCAACGAGCGAAGTTGGATTCTTGACCTCGACATGTATCGAACAGAATCGAGACCATTCGAGGCGGACGAGATTGTCGACGAGGCACGTTCGTTTGCCGAGAGGATCTACACGTTCTTTCGCTGGACGGTCACGGACGAGTTCCTTCGAATGTACGGGGGTAAGGTATGAGCCTCGAAGCTGTTGAGCCCATCGCCTACCAGGACTTTTCTTCCGGTACCTCTGCGGGCGGCGCGCTGCGCCGCTCGCGCGACATCTTCTTCATTGCGGTAAGTGGCGCCCTGAGCGTGAGCAGCACAACGAGCGACGAGTCCACGAGGGAATACACTGAGGATTTCTTTACCGTTGCACACACCGCGGCTGGGCAGTTGGTGGAGGCATCGACCGTGGAGGCAAGCTCGGCGATTGCCGAGCTGCGACTGCGGAGTGGGCTCACCTGGGATCAGCTTGCCCGGCTCCTCGGCGTCGCAAGACGAAGCGTCCATTTCTGGGCATCCGGCAAGCCGCTGAACGCAGCCAACGAAGAACGTGTCGGGCGGCTGCTCGCAGTCATCCGGCACATCGATCGAGGTGGAGCGCGCGAGACTCGTGCGGCTCTTCTTTCCCCTCTTGATGACGGTGCCGTCCCCTTCGATCTACTGATGCAAGAACAGTTCGATCTCGTTGCTCATCGCTTGGGGGCAGGACCGGAGCAGGTGCCGCTGACCCTAACACCGCTTTCTCCGGAAGCGCGGGCCGCCCGAATGCCGCCGCCGCCTGATGCCCGGATTGATGCATATCCGGACAGCGTGCATCGCAATGTCGGCAACGCTCGCCCTGCGCGAACCGTCAAGGTCAAGAGAGAGCGGTGACGGCACCAAGCGATGAGGGAAGGTTCGA
>JALUUK010000632.1 GCA_027021395.1 Acidobacteriota bacterium | reverse complement strand
GCGGGTGCGGGCCGCTACTACCTCGTTTATGCGTCGAATTCCTGCGGCCGTGGAACGACCGGTCGAGCCGCTCTCGATGCCGCCAATCCCTGCCCGGCGTCCGACTCTCCCGCTTCGCCCTGAAGAATCGGCAACGCATTTCGCCGATGGCGCGTGCTGCGGCGAAGTCTCTAGCCGTCCGCCGGTCTTCGGCGTTCGCGCAGAAGAGAGCATCGACGGCCCATCTTGGAACTCAGGGATGTGCAACGACGGGAATGCCGGTGATTTTCGCAAGTCGCTCGGCCGCCTCTTCGATTTCGTCAGCATCGCAGCGAGAGAGCCGCTCCGATCCGCTTTGCTGAGATTCCCGCGCGAGACCGTAGAGCAAGACGTCCGTGATCTTCGCTCCACGGCGGATCGCTTCCACGACCAGCGCCGCGAAGTCCTTCTGCTCGTCGATTCCGGGGAGTTTTCCGTCGAGCGCAAAGAAGCAGCTTTGAATCCTCGTAGGGCAGATCTGCGAAGCCGTGACCAGATCATCGAGCACGCGCTCGTTGGTCGACCGCGTGCCGTTGATCAGCGCGCGTCGGCTCTCGTCGGCGGTATCCACCTTGAACCAGATTTCCCCTCGTGCCGAGGCCATGCGACGAAGACCTTCTTGTACTTCGGCTTTGCCGAGTTGCGAGCCGTTGGTGATCAAGACGATCTTCACTCGGCCGAGCAGGGAGTGTTTGTCGAGCGAGGAGATGACGACTTCCACCGCTTCCAGAAAATGCGGGGAGGTGGTCGATTCTCCGTTGCCGGAAAATGCAACATCGTTGATGCGCCGCAGGCCCGGCGGAAGATGCCGCTCTAGATAGTCTCCGGAAACGAGGCGCGAAAGAAAGTCATCGACTTCGGTACGCAAGAGATCCATGTCGATCGCCGGACCGGCACCGCGACTTAGATCCGGGACTTGGCAGTAGATGCAACGCCAATTGCAAGCATTGTTCGGATTCAGGTTGATTCCAACCGATACGCCCTTCGCCCGCCGCGACAAGACGGGATAGACGTAACGCATCCCTGCGGCGCCGCGATCGTGATCGTTGGTGCTCAAAGTCATGAGAGCGATCCGGGGTGGAGCACGGCGGCTCCGCGAATCGCTCCGCGTCGCAGGCGGGCTACGACTTCGTTTCCTTCCTCGAGGGGGAAGCTCTCGGTATGGACATCAAGTCGCGCCTCGGAAGCGAGCGCGAGAAACTCTTCTCCATCACGTCGCGTGAGGTTGGCTACCGACCGGATGGCGCGTTCTCCCCAAAGTGCCTCGTAGGGAAACGACGGAATCTCGCTCATGTGGATTCCGGCGCAAACCACCGTTCCCCCGCGTGCCAAGAAAGAGAGCGCCTTTGGAACGAGCGATCCCACGGGCGCGAAGATCAGCGCCGCATCCAATTCCTCGGGCGGCTCGCTTTCCGATCCTCCAGCCCAAGTCGCGCCGAGCGAGCGGGCGAATTCCTGCCCCGCTTCATCTCCCTCTCGAGTCATGGCAAAGACTCGTCGTCCCTGATGAACGGCGAGCTGGCAGATCAGATGTGCGGCGGCTCCGAAGCCGTAGATTCCCAAACGCTCGGCGTCTCCCGCCATGCGCAGCGCCCGATATCCGATCAGGCCCGCGCAGAGCAGGGGGGCGGCCGTGGTATCGCTGAACTTCGGTGGGATCG
>JALUUK010000631.1 GCA_027021395.1 Acidobacteriota bacterium | reverse complement strand
ATACTCGACATCTTCCTGCGTCGCCCGAGCGAGCACGATTCCACCCGTTCGATCGGTCTCTGGGAGCCCCTTCGGGACGGCGGGGCGGTACAACCAGCCGATCAAAACGAACAGGACGACATGGACGAGGACCGAGACCGAAACGGCCGGAAAACGGCGGCGTTGTATGGCCAATGGCAAGACGGAATCGGTCGGCGATGGAGGCATCAGATGATGATATCGGTGGCTAAACGGATCGGACGGGCGGCGCTGGCTCGATGGACCACTGCTGGTTGCGCGGCGATGCTCTCTCTATTCTAAGGTCGCGTGGCGAAACCAACCACACGATCGGGGCGGAAAATTCAACATTTTGCGAGGTCGAAAGCGATGCCGGTGGTAGCCATCACAGGATGCGGTCGAGGGTTAGGGCGAGCGATCACGAGACGATTCGTCGAGCGGGACTGGACCGTCGCCGGGTGCACCTTCTCCCCCGATTCGGCCGCTTCGTTGTCGGAGGAGTTTTCTTCGCCGCACCGGTTCGCTCAGGTCGACGTGTCGGACGACCGGGCGGTGGCCGAGTGGGTCGACGATGTCGCTTCGACACTCGGACCGCCGCAGATGCTGCTCAACAACGCCGCGCGCATGAATGCCAATGCGAGCTTGTGGGAAGTGCCTCCGGACGATTTCCGATCGGTTATGGAAACGAATGTCGTGGGGATGTACTACGTCCTGCGACATTGGATTCCCCGCATGATCGAAGCTTCCGAAGGTATCATCGTCAACTTCAGTTCGACCTGGGGACGGACCACGTCGCCGGAGGTCGCCCCCTATTGTGCCTCGAAGTTCGCCGTCGAAGGCATGACGCAAGCTCTCGCGAAGGAACTCCCCCGAGAGCTGACGGCGGTCGCATTGAACCCGGGCGTGATCGACACCGACATGCTGCGGAGTTGCTTCGGGAACGCCGCCGGCGTCTATCGCGACGCCGAGGCGTGGTCGCACGAGGCGATCGAGTTTCTGCTGGAGCTGTCCCGAAAAGACAACGGGATGTCGCTCTCGGTCGAGTGACGGGGATGCCGGCATCGAGTCGGCGCGGAGCGATCGACACCAAGACATGGCGTGTGGAAACGCCGCCTATGGAAGCGCTGCCACGGAGCGCCCTCACCGACGTTTTTTCTTTCGGAGCCGCGTTCCTGCCACACCGGGGAGGACAGACCGCGGATCGACCGCTTTCCCGGGAGGCCGGTTTTCCACCGGATCCTCTTCCCTCAAGTAGAAGATCCGGCGGCGGTACCCGTGGGTCGTGGAATCGACCGGCGCGTCGGCCGTGAGGGTGGCATAGCCAACAAGTTCACCCGCCCCCTCGACTCGAATCGGTCCACTGCGACTCCGTACCGGTTCGGCGAACGACTCCCGGACATAGGGCAGTTCCTCGATCGGCCGCAACCAGACGATGCTTTTTTCGTAGGCCAGCGGATCGCCGGCGGTCCAACTGTCTCCGACCGAAATGAGTCGAATGAGTTCGAGTCGGCCGTCATCGTGAATCTTCTTGCGGATTTTCGACATATCTCTTTCTGTTCCTGCAGACCGATCGGTCGACCATACGAGCCGCTATTCTATAGTGTAGTTCGGATGCGACGATCGGTCGCGTCGATCGAGCGAGCATGTCCTCCTCCAAGGGTGGCCTGATGGCAAGAACGATGG
>JALUUK010000630.1 GCA_027021395.1 Acidobacteriota bacterium | reverse complement strand
GGAACTGGATGACGAACTCGATGTCCCGGATTCCGCCATGCCCTGTCTTGACGTTGCGAAGATCGTCCCCCGCGCGTCGGGCCTTCTGTTCGATCTTCTGCTTCAAGGCTCGGATACCGGCAATGTCGGCTCGACCGAGGTACCGCTGGTAGATCCACGGCTGCATCCGTTCGAGGAACTCCTGTCCCAGGGCTCGATCGCCGGCGATGGCTCGGGCCTTGATGAACGCCTGCCGTTCCCACGTGCGTCCGAACGTGTCGTAGTAGCGCCACGCGCTGTCGATCGTCGTGACCGCCGGGCCTTGCATGCCGTCGGGGCGCAACCGCAGATCGACGCGGTAGGCGATGCCGAGTTCGGTCGATTCGGTCAGGAGCTTGACGATTTGCCGAGCCAGCCGTTCGAAGTACTCGCGGTTTTCGATCGACTTCCGGCCACCTTCGGTGCGGCCGTCCGACTCGCTCAACAAGATCAGGTCGATATCGCTGGAGTAGTTCAGTTCGCATCCTCCCAGCTTTCCCAGGGCGAGTGCCACGAATCGCACGGGGCGGCCGGTATGGGAACGAGCGGTACCGAAGCGGGGTTCGAGCAACCGGCGAGCGAATCGGATCGCGGCTTCGCACAGGGCTTCTGCCAGGTAAGAGATCTGACGCGTGACGGTCCGGATGTCCTGTTCGAGGATGATGTCGCCATAGGCGATGCGCAGCGTCTCTCGATGCTTGTAGCGGCGGAGGATATCGAGTGCCATGGCTTCGTCGCGGGCCGCATCGATTTCGCTGCAGATTTCATCGACGAGCAATTCGCGGGCGACCGGCTGGCCCTGGATCATCCGCAGCAGATCGAAGCCGGCCGGATCGCGAATCAGCAGGTCGGCCAGCGATTGGCTGGTGCAGAAGATCTGAATCAGGATCGGCAGCGCGTCGGGATCGCGTTCCATCAGCGACGCCAACGAGAGCGGACTGCGAGACGCGGCGATGAATCGCTCGAGCGAGTTGAGGGCTCGGTCGGGATCGCTGCAGCGCGGCAGGAGCGTTTCGAGCTGCCGGCAGATCACGGAGACCAGATCGGCCGGGACGCCGGCGGACTCGATCCGGTCGAGATTCCGCAGCGCGGCGTCGGGATCGGCGACGCCCCACCGCGAGAGTGCCTTCCGAGCCGAATCGGGTTCGTTTCGCCATCGCTCCAGTTCGACCGTTTCCATCAACCACACCACGCTCGACGTGCGCCGAGCCGGTTCAGTCGAGGAATCCGATCAACTGCCGACTACGGCTCGGTTGTCGCAGTTTGCGGACCGCCTTGGCCTCGATCTGCCGGATCCGCTCCCGCGTCACTTTGAAAATATGACCAACTTCCTCCAGAGTATAGCTGTAACCATCGCCAAGACCATAACGCAGCTTGATGATCTCGCGTTCGCGGTAGCTGAGCGACTTGAGGACTTGGTTGATTCGCGACCGAAGCATTTCGTGGGAGGCGCGCAGGACCGGGCTCTGTTCCGTCCCATCGGGGAGCAGCTCGCCGAAATGGCTGTCGTCGCTTGTGCCGACCGGCGAATCGAGGCTGATCGGTTGCCGGCTCATGGTCAGAATGCGCCGCGTATCTTCGAGCGACGCGCCGGCTCGACGAGCGGTCTCTTCGAGCGTCGGTTCGCGGCCGAGCTCCTGTCGCAGTTGCTTTCGAGCTCCTC
>JALUUK010000629.1 GCA_027021395.1 Acidobacteriota bacterium | reverse complement strand
AGTGCTCGGAGCCGGAACTTCATCGTGACAGCTTCCGACGCGCAGTTCGCTCAGGTCGTCGCGCAGGCGGCCGAACGATACCGCAAGGACCTGGCGATCGAATGGCTCGGAAAGGAGCTCCCCCCGTGGCGCCAGCCCTGTCCGATCCAGGTCCACGACGGCTCGAAACTCGGGGCGGGCGGCGAGACCAGTTTCATGTTCGACCGGGGCCGGCCCTTCGGATGGGAAATGATGGTACAAGGGAGTCGCCAGCGGATCCTCGACAGCGTCCTGCCCCACGAGATCACGCACACGATCTTCGCGACCCACTTCGGCCGGCCGCTCCCCCGTTGGGCCGACGAAGGCGCCTGCACGACGGTGGAGCATTCGGCGGAACGAAACAAGCTCGAACGACACCTCCTTCGTTTCCTCGCCAGCGATCGCGGCATCGCCTTTCGCAAGATGTTCGCCATGCGCGAGTATCCGCAGGACATCCTCCCGCTCTATGCACAGGGCTACTCCGTCGCTCGGTTCCTGATCCAGCAGGGCGGCCGACAACGCTTCATCAAGTTCGTCGGCGAGGGGATGCAGACGAACCAATGGGAGGCCATGGTCCGCAAGTACTACGGCTACGACGGACTCGGACCACTGCAGGACTCGTGGCTTACGTGGATTCGCCAAGGTCGGCCGGTGATCGCCATGCCGATCACCGTTGCCACAACATCCGCACCGACAGGAGCGACGCGACCTCCTTCGGCGACACGGCGCATCTCCGATCAGCAGGCGGCCGGCGAGCGCGACCGTTCCACGAACCCGTTGCGGCTGGTTCCGGTCGCCCCTTCGGCTCCATCGGCAGTCGCCCTCGCTTCGTTCGCCCCCGGATCGACCGGACGACCGATCGCAGCGTCGACATCCCCCACGCGCCGGCTGACGCGTCCGCAGGGACTCGAGCGACCGGAACAGCAAGTGCACGAGTGGTCGGCTCGGTGAGCCTCGCATGGTGCCCGAGGCGTTTCCAATGCCTGCTGCGGCCCTTATGATGTGAGTCGGCTACTTACATTGGGCACCATGGCACGGTTGCCACGGCACCGAATGCCCCCCCTATGGCTCACACGTCACCATGTTCGGGCTCACTGACGACGCAACACTGATCTTTCTGCTCCGCCACGGAGCCACCGACAACAACCTGGCCCGGCCTCCGAGGCTTCAGGGGCGGAGCGTCGACCTGGGACTGTCAGAAACCGGCGTCGATCAAGCTCGCCGAGCTGCCCGGTTTCTGCAGCGGTTTCCCTTGGCGGCCGTCTTCGCCTCACCACTGCGCCGCTCGCGGGAAACCGCTCAACCGATCGCCAAACTCCAGCAACTTCCGGTGCAGATCATCGACGACATCACCGAAGTCGATGTCGGTGAGTGGGAGGGTCGCAGTTGGATCGACATCGAGCGAGAAGAGAGCGATGCCTATGGCAGGTTCATCGCCGACCCCGGACGTTACGGCTATCGCGGGGGGGAGAACTTGCAGCAAGTCCGAGACCGGGCCATCCCGGCAATCGAACGAGCGGCGCAGCAATACTGCGGGCGGGCGATCGCCATCGTAGCGCACAACGTCGTGAATCGTTGTTTCCTCTCGTCGATCCTGCACGTTCCGCTGGCCAAGGCTCGAGCCGTCACGCAAGATAACGGCGGCATCAATGTCGTGCGGTACC
>JALUUK010000628.1 GCA_027021395.1 Acidobacteriota bacterium | reverse complement strand
CGCCGTGGCGGCGCGACCACAGCTACTGCTGCTCGACGACCCCACCGCCGGGATCGACCCGCTCGTCCGTCGCGAAGTTCTCGAAGGCATTCTCGATGCCATCCCATCTGAGGGCGGCTCGGTCATCTACGCCTCGCATTTGATCGAAGACGTCGAACGAGTGGCGGACCGCGTCCTTGTCTTGGATGCCGGAAAGATCGTGTTGGAGCGAGCGATCGAGCAGCTCAAGCATGAGGCTCGGCGTGTCACGGCGATCTTCGAGAACTCCGCTCCCGAGATCGTGCACGACGCCGCGCTCGGAGTGCGTAGACGCGGACGGTCGTTCGATGCGGTTGCGCTCGATCGAATCGACGCGCTCGCCGGCACGCTCCGGCAAGCCGGGGCGCGTGACGTGCTGGTTTCACCTGCCTCCCTCGAAGACGTCCTGATCGCGTGCCTGCGCGAAGATGCTTCATCCGACGACAGAGAAGACGTGAAGGAGATGAGCCATGTCTGAAATCTACACGACGAGACCTCCACGAGACTCCGCCACGCGCGGAATCGCCCCTCATGGATCGCGTCGTTCCGCGTTCGCTGCGCTGTTTTGGATCAGCTGGCGACAGCAACGCAGTGTCGTGGTCGTAGGAGCCCTAGTGGCGGCGTTCATACCCTTGGCCCTGGCCGTCGCCGGCGATGAAGGCATCTTCGCTTCAGGAAAAGGCAAGCTCGGTCTCATGAGCACGTTTCGCCATCTGCTGCCGCTGATCTTGGGCGTCGGTTTCTGGCCACTGTGGTCGGCGCTGCTTGGTGTACAAGTCTTCTCTTCGAGAAGAGACCGGTTCCTGGCGGAGCGCCCCGTATCGAGCAGCAAGACATGGTGGGCTCGTGCGGCGGCTTCATGGTCGGCGGTTCTATTGCTCGTCGGCGTCTCCCTCTGCGCGTGGTGGCTGGTCGCCATGCTGGGCACGAGCGGCGAGTTTCCCCTGGTAAAACCCACGATGATAGCTTTGGGAACCGGGGCTGTTCTCTGCCCGCTTGCCTGGAGTTCCGGGATCGTTGCGGCATCCTTCGGCGCGACTTCGCTCGTCGCCTCCATGGCTGCGTCCTTGATCGTCGGATTCGTACTTCTGATGACTTATCAAATCGTAGTGGCTCTCCCACTGGCGATGTATCAAGGCGTTCCGACGGCCGCATGGTTCTTGATCGCCTCGCCCATCGCCCTGGCCATCGCCTCCTACACGATGCTGTGCCGCGGTGAGCCGAGCGGAACCCATCGACGGCGAAGAGGAGTCCTGGCCATCATCGCGGCATCATTCACCATCGGGCTCGGTTTCGCGGCGGCGACTCCTCTGGCCATTCGTTTCGATGCCTACTTCGGCTCGGCTCGAGCTTTGACCAACGCACCCGCCGAGAACCGTGTGCTCTACATTGGCCGGAATCACTCCGCCTGGCTGGAAGATCCGGCAAGCGGCAAAAGGCTGCGCTTCTTCTGGCCGCGGATCGGAGCAGCCGCATGGAATGATGATGGAGGGTATCTGGCCCTGGCGAGTCGGAGCAGTGTGATGGGGCGTGACGATTTGCCGCTTCAGATCGAGCGACTCGACCGAGACGGGACACCGATCATGCCCGACATCACGATGAGCGCATTGTGGATCCGCGACCTCGAGTGGGACGGCGATGATCTGCTCGTCACGAGTTTTCTGGAGAGCGGCGCAACGGCTCTCCATCGGATCGATCCGGAGGATTCGAGCCTGACGGCGCCGCTGCTTCGATTCGACGAGAAGATTCGATGGGTGCTGCTCAAGCGCGGCAAGAACCGCTGGTACGTCGCCTTGCCGACACACGCGCGCAAGAAGATCGCTTCTTCCTGGAGCCGAAATCGCGAGCCGAGCGACGAGCAAGGCTTCGGCCTCTACACCTTCGACCCCGAGACCGGCGCGATCGGAGTCCTTCCCATCGTCACCGGGAACCAATCCGTCTATGCAGCGGAGCGCGGTCTCTCGCCTTCCGGTCGGTACTGGAGAGAAGTCACCGCCGGGCCGTCAAGCCGTTACATGGTCAGAGAACTCGAAACCGGTCGACGGATCCGTGTCGCCGAAGGTTCGGATCTGTCTAGCTGGCGATGGGGTCAAGATGATCGATTGCTGATCACCACAGATAGCGGCGACAACAGCGCCATCGACATCGAGTCACTCTTCACCGGCCTCGCTCCCTGACGCGACATCCGCACACGATCGCGATCCCACATGGCAGTCGGGGCGAATTGCGGGCGTGCGGTGACATCGACCCGAAATCTGCGGCGTCGCGGTATACCATTCGTTCCGTGGCGAACAGAGGTGGCCGACATGAGCCGGGTTCTCAGGCGGTCGGCAACCCATGTTTGCTTTTCCCTGCAGGCCATTGCTATGCTTTCCATCAGCCGGAATAACGACACGCACGGACGCGGTTACCGTACAGGTAGACTCAGCGTCATAACAACCATTCAGAGGATCCTGTATGTCAAACCTGCTGCTACCTGCACGGGCGTTCGTCCTGTTCGTTCTGCCTGCCCTGTTCTCAGTGATGGCTCACGCCGAATCCGGCACACTCCCGAAAGCGGAAATTGAACAGGCTATCCGCCAACAGCTGGATGCTGCCTACGAATTGCGCGAGTGGTCCCACACTCTGGTCAAGGAGGTTCGAAAAGGCCCTGTCAGCATCAATCAACTGGCGCTGGAAATCGGCGTCGAGCTGAAAGAACCCTTGTACAGGCGCACAGGCCGGCAACGCGATGGCAAGCAAGTGGTGCGCCAGACCCGGCCGCAGGGCGAACGTATTGTGCTGAAAGGCCAGGCGGTGGTGGCCGATGCCGGCGGGCTTGGCGGCAATCAGATACAGGTGGTTCTCAGTCCCGGTGCCGAGAGTGAAGCCGGCCTGCCGCTGAGCAGCTATCCGGCAGGGTTCGTCATTGTCGATAACGAAGCGGCGGCAGCGCCCCCTGCTCCAGCCGCGCCCGTAACCCCACAAGCGGAAGCCCGAAAACCCGCGCGGGCAGGTCACATTCAACAGCTCCTGGATATCTTCAGTGAGCAAAAGGCTGTCTGGGGCAAGGAGACCTGGAGTACCTATGAGGGGTCGCCCGTGGTGCTGCGTGCACTCGAGCAGATAGGCGACGACACGCTGGAAGGTATCATTGATTACCCGAATCAGGGACTAAGCAATCCCTTCGTCCTTATGGGCCCTGCCGGGAGCCTGACATTGCAGATCAAACCAGCCACGCCCGTCAGCAAGGGCATGCCCAGTACGCTGTACAGTGTGTCGCTGGAGGACGATCAACTGGTAGCGCAGCGCGGGCCGGTCGTTCCCTTGAGTCTTTCGAAGAACGAATCACTCAGACAGGCTTTCGAACGTGAACGCGCGCCCTGGCACTTCGAAGGCGACAAGTCCGATTATGCGCAGTTGGGTCATCTGCTCATCGATGTCAATACGCTGGAATTGGTCAGCGATCGCTGGGGCATTCAGCCGCTGGCGCAGGTGAAGAACCTGCCGGGCCGTTTCTGGCCAATGACGACCAACCACCAGTTGATCGTTGCGCCTTTCGGCGCTTACCGCGCCGGCGACGTACATACCGAGGATCCCAAACGTGTATCGCTCAACCCGTTGGCAGGCATCCGTGCGCCAACCTGGGTGTCGTCGGATCTGTCACACTACATCAGCCTGGAACAGGGCGATGTCTGGGCCGGTACGCTGGACTGGCAGGCCGGTACCGCCGACGCACCGCGAAATCTGACCAGTATCGGTGTGTTGAACAATCTCGAACCCATTGCCTGGTGCGAGCAGCACTTTTTCTTCTTGAATCCGCAGGCGTCGGACAAACCCATCCTGCGCGTCAATACCCAATCCGGTGAATTGAAGGAAATGGCCGAGGGCAAGGCGCTCAACCACAAGGCCCAGGGCAGTCCCGACGGCTGTTTTCTTTTCACCAGTGACGGGCGCATGGTGCATTCGGCGCAGGGCGCCAAGAGTGATATGTATGTCGTCGATCTGCGCAATCTCGATACCTTTACCCTGGATGCTGGTTTTGATGGCCGAAATTATGTCGGCACGAAAAAACAGCCGGCCAGGGCGCAGGCCATCATGGCCCAGTCGTGGCTCGGGCGGGGTCTGTTCTGGAGTTCGTGGCAGCTCGGCTGGTTCGATCTCGTCAACCGGAAGCGCATCAACCCGCACGACTTTGCCGGAGTGGTCGAGGATCTGCCCTACAGCATTCAGCCGGTCGATATGCTGCCGATTCCCGGCGACCGTTATGTGGAGATCAGCTATCAGGGGTTCCCGAAGCCTGCGGACGGGCGGACGAAGGCGGTTCGGAAACGCTACCGGCTGGATCGTGAAACTGGAACCGCTGTTTCCCTGCCGGTGCTGGGTACGGCGCCGGGCGCGAACCAGGGCGTTGTCTGGGTGGATGAAAACCGCTACGTCTACCCGCGCCGCAAGGGTGGCCTGAACGAAGTTGGTACCTGGCTCTACGATATTCGCAGCAAGAAGCTCACGCGGCTGAGCCGTTTTTTTGCAGACGAGAGAATTCATGCACAGAACCGTGCCTTTACCACGGCGGCACAGGCGGTCTGGTCGACGCCTTTGTATCATGATGCAACTTACCTAGTGTTACCGGACAAGAACCGCATCCTGTTCAGTGTCACGCGGGGCGATTTGCAGGAAGTGGTCAGTGTCTCGCTAGATGGAAAAGAGCTGGCCCGAAAACCCGTGCCGACCGGCGGTCTGACGCAAGGCAACGCCGGTTTCCGGCTGCGGCGTCTACACCCCTATGACATCAGCCTGCCCTTTGCGCAACGTACGGCCGATCAAGGTGCCGGACAGTAGATCGTATGACAAACGATCAAGGAGAAACTCACGACCGACCTCACGTGTCCGACGACGATCCTTGTTCCCAAGCGCAGCTCGAGACGCTCGAGTACCAGCCAGGATTCCCCAGTCGGTTTTCCGGCATCGATCATGCGATCTCTCATGGCCGCAAATTCTTTCCTTGGGACAACGACTAGCACCGACGGCGGGATCGCCATGCTCGCGCCCGCAGACGTCTACTTCGGCCGATCCGATCATTGCAGCAAGACGTCGAACTCTAGCCGCAGCGTACGAGGCCCATCCCGAACGATTCATTCGCGAAAAATCCAACCACGGTCGCGAGCACGAGCATTGGAAAATCCCACATGGCAGCCGGCTCGCATTGCGAGCGTACGGGCACATCGACCGAAAATCACGGCATCACGGCCTGCCGTTCATTCCATGACGAACAGAGGCGGCCGGAATGAGCCGGGTTCTTAGGCGGCGGGAATATCCCGGCGATTCCAAACCATTACGGATACGGTCCACGATACGACCGCCACGCTGCACAGCACGGCGATCGGAACGACCGGCCACTCTCCGCTACGCACGATCTCCGCCGGCCGATACCAGTTCAACAGATGGATCCACCGGATTTGGTGAACGGCGGGTAGAAACGGTTCCAGAAAATTCATGGCCAACCCGCCCATCATCCATCCGCCGGTGAGAGCGACGGCCCGTCCGCGGCGCAGTAAACCACTCCCCGCCAGCGTGGCCAGCGCGGCGACCGCAAGGTTGAGTGCGAGAAAATTGACCATCACGATCCCGAACCGGGACCAAGCCACCGGTTCGGGAGGTGGGACGAGAAGGTTTCCCACCAACAAGCCGACCATCGGCGCCAGCGACAGCCCGTCGGCGACCAGCACCAGACAAACGACGCCCGAAACCAGGATCCGAATTCGCGATACGGGCAACGTCAATATCAGCTCCGCGATTCCGGATTCCACGTCGCCCGCGGTCTGGCGGGTGGCCGTCGCAATCAGAATGCCCCATGCAATGACCAGCACGACAGGGTGTAGCCAGGGAATCGAGTGCAGGATGTTGGAGGACATCTCGCCTGAGATCGTGATGCCGAATGCCAGTTCCATCATGCGACGAAGAAAGCCGACGTTGGACAGAAAGTCCATCAAGTGCGGACCCATTTCGTGCATCGCCCAGATGAACAGGACGACGAACGCGACCATGGCCGGAAAGCCGGCTAGGCAGGCTCCTGCAGACTCCCGTACGTTTTGTCTCGTGATGCCCGTGTTCATGATGGACTCAACGTCTTGCCGCGCACCCTTTCTCCTCGGGTGTCGCTGCCGCTGTAATAGGCCATGAACAGGTCTTCGAGGTCCGGCTTTTCGATCGTGACATCGCAGATATCCTGCCCTCCCAGCCAGCGCACGAACTCGCCCGAGGATCGTGACCAAGTCCCGTAGACCCGCCGCCCTTCCCGCTTGCCGACCCGAAAGCAATCGGGGAATGTCTCCGGAATGCTCTCAGGAGCAGCAAACTCTACGGTCACCCGTCGCAGAGCCCGCTTGCGCAGAGCAGCGATCGTCTGGTCCTCCACGAGTCGTCCGTTCCGCAGAATCACGACACGGTCGCAGAGCTGTTCGACCTCGCCGAGCGAATGACTGGAAAACAGGATCGACCCGCCTCCGGCTACGAATCTTCGCAATGCCGTAAACGCCGCTTCGCGGACCAGGGGATCTAGTCCGGTCGTCGGTTCATCGAGCACCACTAACTCCGGTTCGTGCATGAGCGCCTGGATCAGGCCCAGTTTCTGTTTCATGCCGGTGGATAGGGTCCGAATCCGCTTGTCCAAGTCGAGATCGAAGGCTTTCTCTAGTTCGGCGATCTTTTCGTCGCACTTCCGGCGCCGAACCCGGGCGTGGTAGCGGAGCACCTGACGCCCGGTCATGTGGCGGGGGAAACGAAGATCTGCCGGGAGGTACCCGATGCGGCGGCGCAAACTCGGCCCACCCGCAGAGATCTCATGACCGAACAGGGATACTCGCCCCCCTGATTTGCGCAATAAGGCGAGAAGCGTCCGAATCGTGGTCGTCTTTCCGGAACCGTTGGGACCCAAAAAGCCTACCCATTCGCCACGACGAACGACAAAGTCGATACCGTGCAACACCTCTACTTTGCCAAACGACTTGCGCAAGCCGACGACTTCGATGACGTTCAACGGTTGGAGTTCCTTTCGACGACGGGCCGTCGCCTCCTTTGACGCGAGAGACCCCGCTACGGTGGGATACGTCCGCCGACCCGGACCGGCAGGAACGCATCAAGAACAGATGCAGCAGACTCCGAGCCCATACAGTGTACCCGGCCTGCACTTCATCGGCTCTCGGATGACGTGGCCCCTGACGAACGATTCCGTCGGTTCTCGCGACTTCAAGGCCTGATCGAGCCGTTCGAGTGACTGCCTCTTCGGAAGGCCGAGCGAGGTCGGCCCGCGGTGAAGTGCGGAAGATCGATACCACGGTTCCCGTAATGGGGAAAACGAACACGCAGACTTCTCGAAATCTCTTGCGACGAGTCGGCGGGACTCTGAGAATCAGAGACATGCGAGGCCCGCGTCGGCAGCGGTCTCTTCCCCGGCCATCGAATGTTGCGGCAGCGATTTTCGCGAGAAGAATCGGAAAGGGTGCGATCATGAAAACTTGCATTGTGCATCTCAAAGTGGATCGCAAGGTCCTCGAAAAAAACAATCTCTTTGCTGCGATCGAACCCGTCTATTGGGCCTTGAATATCGATGATGGTCCCGAGGAATACAAGCGCAGCCTGCAAGGGTTTTCTCGCTCTCAGCGACTGATCCTCGCCGTCTGGTGGTACCGCGCAGAAGTGAACAACGGCGGCCACGGCCAGTTCTACTTCAATGGAACCGGCGTCATGTGGAAGGATGCTCTCGACGGTCTTGCCGCCCTCGACCTCGAGCAGCATGCCTCCATTCTGCGCGAATCCGCTCGGCGCTTCGACGGTGAGCCTCCGCTCGATACGCAAGCACGCCGCAACGCACTCGAATCGCAGCGGCCCTGCTTCGACGACCTA
>JALUUK010000627.1 GCA_027021395.1 Acidobacteriota bacterium | reverse complement strand
CCATCTCGGTCGATGCAAGTGTCCGCACAGTCTGTCAGGCCATCGGCGTCGAGGTCGGTCGTACAGTCCGCTTCGCAGGTCGCTCGCGAGTCATCGCAGTCCGCGGCAAAGCAGGTGTCACCCGCTCCGCCGGGATCTCCGAATCCATCGCCGTCCGCATCGATGCAGGTGTCGAGACAGTCCACCGTGCCGTCTCCATCGAGATCTTCGGTGCAATTCGTCGTGCAGGTCGGTTCTCGGTCATCGCAGTCGAGGTCGATGCATGACGGCCCGCTTCCGTAGCCATCGCCGTCGGCATCGTTGCATTGGTCTTCGCAGTCGAGAGTTCCATCTCCATCGGCGTCGCCCACGCACTTGGGTAGGGCGATAGAATGCACTTCACCGCTCGACGTCGTCACCATCAGACGCATTGCTCCGCCGTCCGTCTGCTCCAAGATCGGTTCGGACAGGGTGGATCCCGCATCGACGAGCCAGGAGTTCAGAATATCTCCAGTGAAGATATCCAACTCGTAGAGGTATCCATCGCTCGAACCGACATAGACGAATGGAGTCGTGGATCCACCGACGGCGTCGACGACCAAGGGCGCCGATGGTCCGGTGACGAGCGCAGTCGACCAGTGCGAGCTGTTCTTGAACGTTGCGCCGTTTTGTACCTTGAGCCCGTGTACCAGGGAATCGGTCGTCCATGCGACCCAATGCTCCGTCCCGGACGGTTGGATGGGGCCGCTGACAGAGACTCCGCGAATCGCTCCGTCATTGTCGTTGGGGTTGAAGGTGCTGCGGTGTTTGAGCGCCGCAGGCGCATTCTGAGAGACCCGGGAAATCGCATCGTACATGTATAGATTGCCGGCTGTATTGCCGAAAATGACGAAGCGATTGTTTGAAGTTCCGAATGTGAAAACGTCGGGAGTGCAAGCGATGTCTCCGAGCCCCTTGACCTCGGAGAAGATCGGTTTGACCCAGAGGCCGGTGTTCCAGTTGACACGGATGACGAGCAAGGATTCATTGTCGTCTCCATCTTCGTAGAGCGGGATATAGAGGAGGTTGTCGAGCGGAGACCTGTACAGAATGTGCGGGGTCGCCACTGAACGGCCGAGCGTAGCACCGGTTCCCCCGGTGGAGGAATCATCTCCATCGTAGATATCGATCAAAGCGAGGTCGTGACTGTACATCAGGACCTTGTTGTCATCGTTGGCGCAACTCGTGATCACTGCGACGATATCGTCCTTTTGATTGTTGTTGTCTTCGAGCCCATCGATCATGAGCGCGGGTGCGGAGGCCAGAGAACCTCCAGTGCATGCCGCGTCGGCCAGAACGTCCGCACTCGCCTCCGGTGCACCGCTGCTTCCAGGATCGAGACTGTAGCGGTAGAGAATCCCCTCGCTCGTCGTCAGGAATGCCGTGTCCGTCGGCGATCCTGCTAGATCCGGCGTGATGTCTGCCGCGATGGGTCGGTCGGCAACGGTTCCCGGAATGGAGATCGGAGACCATGGGCCGCGAGTTCCATCGCTTGCTTCGAGTCGGCCGAGACGCTGATCATCCCCGACTGTGGCGACGGCGGTGCCGGGGATCACTGCCGGCGGAAGAAGATTCAGCGATGTCGAGCGCTCCCCCCAGGGAAAGACCGCTGTATCCCGAGGCCTCGCATCCGTCGGCAGAGCGAGAGAGTAAGCATCGTAGATGTCGAAGGAAAAAGCCGAGTAGTGGAATTCGAGATCGTTTGCCAATCCTTCGTCATCACAGCGCCGATCGGCCGCAGCCGCTACGCAGGCGACCGTGCTGTCGCCGATCGTATCGCCTACGACGTAGCGTGTCCCATCCACGGGCGTATCAACGACCTCTGCTCCGGAGCGTCTGAGAATCAGTGTGCCTTCATGAGCATCGGGGGGATTGTCCCACTCCAAGGAACTCCGGCCTTCGCCCCACGCAGATGTCAGCATCTCGATCGGAGGCGGGGTCGGCGCATGGGCGAATAGGAAGCGATCTCCTACCGTGGCGGCACGTGCGTCGGACGCACCGGCATCGATGAAGGACAGCGCAATGCTGCCGTCGGCATTCTCCGTGCCAATGACTTGCGGGGAGAGGCCCGATGGGTCTTCCTCTCTCTCGACTTCAATGAGAATCTCGGAGGTGTCGAAGTTCAAGGCGAGTTGGGCGGTCACAGCACTCGAGGGTGCGCCTTGGAGAGGAACGGAGTCCCATTGGACGATCAAACAGCTGTCGAGATCTCGTTCTCCGATGCAGGAGTCGGCGCTGCTGAGGAACACCGTGCCCCCGAGAGTCGGGTCGAGGTTGTCCCCGTACGCGTATGCGGCGGCGTTTGGAACATTGGGATCAGGAAGAATCGTGCCGTCAACCGGCTGCGAGGCGTCGGCGACAAAAGAGATGTAGCCGTTGGTCGAAATATAGAGGTTGTTGTACTCGACTCCATAGAACATGAAGGGTGTCGGCAGAGCGACCGCAGCGGATCGGCAGTCATCATTGCTCGGGTCGAGGCAGGCTTCCCAAGCAACGACGGTTCCCGTGCTGGAGATGTCAGGGATCGAGTTCGCCGCCGGTCGACGACAAAGATAGTCGCCATCGTCACGAGGTCCGGGGCGACAGTCGGAGTTCGTGCCGTAGCCCAACGGAACGAGGACCGTGACGAGCAGGACTGTGCCGATATGCCTCATCGCACGGCGGAATACGCACACCGATCGCGAGACGCCGTGACCTGTCCGCAAACGAGCACTCTTGCATGGTGGCTTCATAGAAAATCCAGGTCGACATGGATGGCCGTGGGCCGTCATGAATTCAGATGGCTTCGATGCTTTGCTTCGAGGCGAATGCAGCCATCGGTATACTGTTTAATCAATCACTGCTCACTCCGGAAAACTATGGCGCTGATGCCGTTGCACACAAGGTCAAAATGGGATTCAAGAAAAAGACGGGCGCTGGTGGAGCGAAGTGAACCGGATCGGCTGATTCGCCAAAGTGCGGACGAAAACGAACCCCATCCAAATCAAGGGGTCTCGATACCGCAAGCGTTGACGGCGCGAACGAGGTAGAAGTAGGTCTCGCGGTCCGCACCGACGCCGATGTCGTCGTAGATCGTCGCGGTCTCATCTCCAATCTGAGCAAAGAACTCCGGACGCGGATCGAAGGAACGGTAGATGTTGTAGCTCGCCGCATTCTGGGGGGCAGCCCACGTCAACCTTAGGTGCGCAGATCCGAGCAGCGATGCGGCGAGAGTATCGATGGTTCCCGGTGCGCCCTGTTCCGTCGTTTCCGCGACCGACACGCGCACTTGGTTTCCATCGACCAAGCCACCATTGTTCGGTCCGCTGCCGCACTGCTCGTCGTTTTCCGCCTGCACGATGTAGTAGGAGACAGCATTCACGGGGGCTGTCGTGTCGTTGTAGGACAGACCGGTGAGGCCGGTCGCAATTCGATTTTCCGGGGAGGCCGTGAAGTTGGAGAGGCCCGAGCGATACACGCTGTATGTGCCGGCCTCGCCCGTTCCCCAACTGACGGATCTCGGCCAAGAGATCGTCACCCCGTCGGCACCGCAGGCATCGTTGTCGTTTGCAGCTTCGGCTCCAGCAAAAGAGGGTTCGTCGTCGCACGTACGGCACGCGGCATAGTCGGCCAACGAACCGTCCTTGAAAATCACGTCATCGACATTCCAGCCGGAGTAATGTGCGCTCGAATCAGCCGATTGGCGGAACTCGAGAGAAACTTCCGCTGCCCCATCGACTTTGGCGCTCACGTCGTAGGATGAATACGTGAAATCGCTTTCGAATACCGAGCCGTTGTCGTTGCGAAATAGGGGGAGCCCGCTACTCGTCCAGATCCAGAGGGATGCATCATCGTCGGTATGAGCATTCAGCCGGCGATAGAGAATGAGTTTCGTATTCGTCCAGGTCAGCGCGCTCTGGACGGGGCTGCGTGCCGACTCGTTGGAGTTCGGTTCATAGTCTCCGGGGAAAGTCCCTTGGCCGCTTAGGTCGTGGCCGAGGATCCCCGAGTTATTGTAGGCCGTGATGGGATCGGGCCGGCCCGAGGACCCGCCTCGGCCTTGAGGGGGGCCGATCTCCCATTCTCCATTGAGCGTCCATCCTTGGTTTCCGTTTTCGAAAGAGTCGCGCCAGTAGAGTCCGGGAATGTCGTTCGTTGTAGCGACGAACGGCCCGCCGTTGTCGGCGACGACGGATTCGTTGCCGAAGACATCTTTGGTTCTGATGCGGAAATAGATGCGGGAACAGGTGTCCGAGTCATTGAGGACCATGGAGTGCGAGGTTACGTCCATGTTGTCTGCGGCGACGCGGCCAAGAGACGGCGTGTCGCCCCATTCGATCACTGTATCGGACGGTTCTTCAGTGTCGAAACGAATCGTCAAACGAGCGTTCGTGATCGTGTCGACTCGCAAGTTCGTGACTTGCGGTCCGGCGCAATCGAGCGTCGAGGTATCGAATGCGATCGCACTTTCGCCGGAACCGTCGTCCTGGTCCTTGTACGTGACCGTGAGAAGATCGCCGTCTCGTGTTTGCAGAAGCCCGTCCTGAATCGGGGGGCCGGAGACGGTGTTGATCGATGCGGCGAACTTGGAAGTATCGGCTCCGGTCTCGGTGGCGATAACGACTTCCGGCTCACTTTCCGTTGAACTGGTGATCAGCAGCGTAGTGCTTTCGATGGTGTTCGGGTCCGCATTGAGATCGACATCAATCACGTGAAACGTAACTTTCGTTGAGCAGTCCACGGTGTCGTCATCGATCGTGACCTGACCGGTATGACAGGGTTGGAGCCCGTTGCCGAAGTCGCCGAGCGTTTCAAAGCTGAAGTATCGACCACCGTTGTCGGATAGAGCGAGGTTGCCGGCAGGGTCGGTGGATCGCACTTCATAGTAGTAGAGAGTGCATTCTTGCAAACCCGTCAATAGGACTTCGTGACTCGTCGTACGCGGATCTCCGGTGTCGGTCGTGTCGGGTGGAACGGTCGTGCCCCAGACGAGCACGGTGTCGGAGACTTCATCGGTGTTCCATGTGATGCGAGCTTGAACATCGGTGACGTCCCGTTCGCTGAGATTGGAGATCAGCGGGGCGACGCAATCCGCGGTGGTGTCGTGAACTCTTAGGAGATCCTTTCCGCCCGCCCCATCGTCGGCATCGACGTATTCCGCATGGATGTTGTCGGCGTGAGCTGTCGAAATCATCCCGTCCCCGGATACGGGTGGATCGGTGGTGGAGAGAATCTCACCGGCGAAGGTAGGTTCGCCCGGGGCGGTTTGCGTAAGAACGACGCTTTCCGGAATCGGCTCCGTATCTGAAGCGACTTCGACGACGACCGTCGAAGAGCCGACGTTGGCGTCGGTGACCTCGAGTTGTACGGCATGGCTACAGCCGTAGGTCGCCGCCTGGAAGCGCACCTTCCCGGCGTATGGCTGAGGAGTGGATTCGAGGCAGTTGGATACCGGAGACTCGCAGGCGTCATTGTCGCCTCGGGCTTGCACTCGATAGTAGACGGAAAAGCCATTGGGAAGCGAGGTGTCCGTGTATGTCGTCGTTGGTGCGGAAGTTTCGCCAATGACGACTTGCTGTCGATTACAGCCGATGTCGCTGCGGAAGACCTTGTACTTGGCGGCTTCGGGAATTGTGCTCCAACTCAGTTCCACGGTGTTGGTCAGAACTTCGGAGGTCAATGTGGGCGGCTGCAGGGCCGGGCAAGATGAGTTGCTCTGGTTTTCCGGGTCGATGGAGAGGCCGCAAGCGAGATTGTGCCGAGAGAACGCGGCAAAGATGGCGGCCGCATGGGGCGTACCATTGCTCAAGTCTCCGTCGTCGTCGTCGACTAGGCGCATTCCGTGATACCAGGATCCCACGCTGCAACTGTCCGAACTCGGCAGTGAGCAGTTGAAAGCATCTCCGCCGGAACCGTCGCGGGAGGAGTACCAGAGCCTCTCCGCAACTTGCCAAGAGGTATCGGGATCCAAACCGGAGGCTGGGAGATCGCGATACGCCAGATCATAGATCGATTCGGCTAGAGGGTAAGCCTCGCAGTGGACCTGTCGGCCGCAGGGGCCGCTTCCGCTGCCGCACTTGCTTTGAGTAAACCCCGCTGGAGTCGCGGGAACGCCTGCTTGGCGCTTTTGCCAGTCGTGGTCTCTGATGCCGGTGCACTCGAGACACGTGTCTCCATATCCATCGCAGTTGACCCCGGGTTTGAATCCCGGGCCGATGCAGGAATCACGTGCCCGGAAGATGGCCACGACGTCGGCGTATGCTTCAGAAGGGTTGTCGTAGCCTCCACCATCGTTTTGGTCGAGACCGTGGCCCCATTCGTGAACCAATACGCCTTGATTCTCTCCCGTGTTGCCGCAGCCGTTTCCGGCCCGGTACATGTTGATCTGTCCGTTCCAGCTGGCATTGCAGGTTGAATCCACGTTGGTTCGGACCGAGACAGGACCTTGCAGCCAGGTGTTGTTCGGAAGATAAGTGCGGCCGATTTCAGCCGCCCGATTGATCTGGTAAAAGGCGGTCCTTGCCGCCGCGGTATTCCCGGGTGAAGAAAGAGCGGATGCGCAGTTTTCGGTTTCAGGCTTGAGGCCGAGATCGAGTACGGCATCGCAGGCCGTTGTCTCGCTGACGGTGCCGCAGAGGTCGTCGATGAGAACGTAAGAGCCCGCGAGACGGGTTTCGATGATGGCACCGAAGGGATCGCATGCGTACAGGCCCATGCTTCCGGTATATCGAACCGATGTTCCATCGACCGAGTAGTCGACGAAGGGCATGGGGAAGCCTCCGGTTTCGCAGCCGTCATCCGCGCAATCACCGCTTGCGCTGCGAGGAAAGACACCGCCGCTCACTCGTTCGTAGTGGGTCGAGTCATAAAAGGCGATGATCCGGCCGCTGTGCGCGTCGATCTCACCCACCCAATGAGCTTGGCCGCCGGATCCCTCGAAACCGGTACGCCAGATGAGGGCATGGTCGAGGCCGGTTCCTCGCTCACCGTCCCAGCCGGTGGCATCCATGCGGCGGGGGTCGAGCGGTACGAAGAGCAAATGCGGTTCGCTCCACTTGGCGACATCGAGATAGGAGGGAGGGGCACCAGCCGAGGCCAAGTCGTCGCGCAGAATGGCTTGGGCTTGACGGGCATCGATCTTGGGTCGGCTGCTGGTCCGGACCCGAGCCCATGAAGTCGTGCCGAAGGCGACCAAGTTTCCGTGGGAGAGATGAAACTCGAAACGCGCGCCTTCGACCGGAATGCCATCCACAGACTGCGAGAAAACGAGTTTCCACAGAGAGTCCAGAGGATGGGCTGATGCGGAGGGGTCGAAGAGTAGATCGGCCTGCCAGTCTCCAAGCAGCGCGCGGTGGTCCGTCAGGAACTGTCGCGCGAGAGCTTCGAGCTTTTCAAAGGTGATCTCACGATACGAAGGCAGATCGTTGCCTCGGCCGGCGATCCAGGGAATTCCTCGCCCGGAGCTTAGGGTCGGCAGACCGCTGCGTTCATCGACGTAGGTGCGCCATCCTCCTCCATAGCGAGTCGAGAAACGGCGCCACCCGATGCGCAATGGGTCATTGGCTGGAAGTTCGTCGGTGTTCCTGGCATCGATGGAGACGACGGCTCCCGCCCTTAGACGAATCAAGTGCTCGAGATCACGAGGTGCGTCGCTTGGCTTGCCGGGTTGCAGCGCGTGGCAAGGTACTGCGAGTGGGACGAGGCAGAGAAGCGCAACGAGGCCGATCCGGCCAATTCGGCAGGTCGCATCCTTGCGGAGGGGACTCATCTGATTGGTGGACCCATCGTCGCGCACCCCACCGAGGTCCGTTTGTGTTTCGGTTCGGCACGACCCACTTCGCACGACCCACCTCGCACAAACCGCCCCAGCACCACATTCCCTTTGTTTTACCGTGATCTCGCGGATTGTGAAAGCGGATTCTC
>JALUUK010000626.1 GCA_027021395.1 Acidobacteriota bacterium | reverse complement strand
CGTCTCCAGAAAGCGGTGTGTTCTGTCCGATACGCCGAGCTTCTCAGCTAACGTCAAGATAACGCGCAACTTAGCTTCTTGATCGATCACGGGATTGAGCAAGGCCTGCCGCAGCGGCCGAGACGCCGCTACGATTTGGGCGAGGCGCTCGAGCTGCTCTCGAATTCCCGCCAATTCGCCGTTGTCGGACACGGTCTCCGCTAGCGCTTGCGCATAGCGGCCGGCCACGAGATTCCTGCTGCTCATGACGGGACGTTCTCCTTGCGATCGGTCGGATCGCCCACCGTTACCTTCGCGGGTCGAGTGAATGACCGCGGTCCACGCCCTCTCCACCGGCGTTCGACATCTCGAGGATCCCTGGCCGATCGGCCCCCCAAGCCGCCCCTCGATCGTGCATGAGCGGGAAGGCCGGCTCGAAGCCTCGAGTGGTTGCCCGCACGCACGGGCTAGTTCCGCAGCATGGCTGCGTCACGCGAAGGGCGGATCCTACATGAGCCCGGAGAGCGGGGCAAGCACTCTGTTTTCCGTTCTTTCTGCCGCCGATGCCCTGCGATTTGCGGGGGGTGAGTCGTGACTTGGGGTTATCCTTGGGTCGATCCGATTCCCCCGTGACTTCGGCCGCGCATACGTCGCAACGTCCTGGAAACACGGGGCTCGAGCGGAGCGATGAATCCTATCCGGTGGTACCAGCGACTGAGCTTTCGTTTGGCGATCGCGCTTTTCGCCGCGGCGACGGTCGCGGTCCTGCTCGCGCAGCCGATCTACATGTTCTTGCCCTCTTATCTCGGCTTTCCCGGCGCGAAAGAACTCGCTTCCGACGATATGGAATCCGTCACCGCCAGAAACCTGGACCGACAAAAGAACATCGACGAGATCGCTTCCGCGCTCTTGGAGTCGATGCCGAGCGGTCCCGGTGCACGGCCTCACGCTGAAGCGCTGCGCGTGCTCGATTCCTTCGTCGAGATCCTCGGCGACGACTACCTCATCCTCGACGAGCGAGACATCGTCGTCGTTGCGAGCGCGAAACTCGGCTGGAAAAGAGGGGACCGCTGGCCGTATCCGCTGGTCTCTCATACGCGCGTGCCGTGCGATCCCGGCGGCCCGGCCGCGGCCGATGCCGTGTATTCGCCGCTCGGGCCGACACAGGCGAAGCGCGGCACCTTCGTCTTGCTCTTTCGCAATGTGAGCTTCGTGGACAAGTTCATCGAGTTTCGCAACCGCCGCGAATGGCTTGGAAGAATCGTCTCTGCTTTCATCATCCTCGCCACCGCTCTGATCCTAGGGGGTGTCGTCTCGGCTTTGGTGACGAGACGTCTCGCCCGACTCACTTGGGCTTCGGCGGTTCCACTGGAAAGCGGTGCCAATCCAACGGAACGTTTCGACGATCGCGGCAATGACGAGATCGCAGTGCTCGCGCGCACGCTGAACGCTTCGCGCGAGAGAATCTTGGAACTCGTCGAGACCCTCGAAGCGCGTGATGTGACGCGACGGGAGTGGGTCGCGCAGGTCTCCCATGATCTACGCACACCACTGGCAGCCTTGATGGCCTGTCTCGAACGCGGCGAACGACTGCTCGAAAGCGGCGAAACCGAAACACTGCGCCGTGAGTTCGAGAACGTCTTGGCGGTCGCCAAGCTCGACGCTCAACGGGTCTACACCTTGGCCATCGATCTTTTCGACATCGCGCGTTTGGACGCCAACGACTCGCTGCGCCTCGAACCCGTTCCGCCGGGAGAACTGGTGCGACAGACGGTGACCGAACTGAGCGCGATGGCCGAGGCCGGCGGCAAGGTGGTCGAAGTCGATATCGCGTCGACGCTGCCCCTGCTCACCGCCGACGGGCATCGTTTGATGCGCGCGCTCGAGAACGTCTTGCGCAATGCCTTGCAGCACGCCTCGAAGAACGTGCTCGTCCGAGCCCATCGCGATGGGGATTGCGTCCGCTTCGAGGTGAGAGACGACGGCCCCGGACTTCCGGTAGAAAACGGCGCCGTCCTGCTCGGGCGACGGGGCGGCACGCGAAGCGGCAGGGACTCGGCGGGTCTCGGCCTCGTCGTCACGCGCTTGGTGGCTGCCGCCCACGAAGGCTCTTTCGGCGGCGAAAACCTTCCGAATGGCGGTGCCTCCGTCTGGTTCACCGTACCGCTATCGCCCGCCGACACCTGGCCGGGCTGATCCGCTCGCCCCGACTCTCCCAGTCACCGGTCGTCTCGTCTACCGCGCGCTACACCCTACCCGGCGAGTTCATGGAGCCTCCGAGCCGGAGTACGACCCACCTGGAGATTCCCCAAGAAAGTCGGGCTAGGGACAGGTGCTTTGCTGCGACTGATCAGCGAGCGCGCACAGACCGTCCGCGGTGGCGGGGCGCGCGGCTCCGCTCGAATCGAAGCCGTGAAGACCTTCGGTCGCGCGATCGGCCCCGACGATGACCCACCAGCGGAAGGTGCCGGGCGTCGGATCGGCGATGGTGACGGTGTCCTCGCCGCTCGTCGAGATCGAACAGGCGGCGGCCGAGTAACCGTAGCTCGCCACCTCGTCGGAATCGCCGATGAGCAGATGATAGGACGGCGCCGAACAAGACGTCGCATCCCACTGCAGCGAAACCCTCGCCGGCCCACCGAGAGGGTCCTTGCGAGCGGTCATGGGCGTACCCGCAACGAAGCGTCCGTCCGGAACGGGAGAGACCGCCGTCGTACCGTCATCGCAAGCGCTCAGATCGAAAAGCTCGAGGTCGTCGATATTCCAGCCGGCGGCGACCGCTTCGTCCCCGTTGCTCGTCTGCGAAAAGCGCACGCGAGCATTGCTCTTGCCGGCCAAGAGCGCGCTGACATCGACCTCGAAGAGCGTCCACTCCGTATCGTAGAGCGGGGACGTCGGGTTGACCCATACCTCGGTCCAACCGGCCCCGTCGAAGACCTCGATCGTCGCACGATCCGCCGGCGAAGAGTGGACGTTGAGCCAACGCTGAAAGCGTAGCGTCACGTTGGAACGCTCCGAGGCATCGATCACCGGCGAAATGGCGAACTCGGGAGTCTCGAGATTCGCTTCGTAGTTTCCGGGAGCGCTGCCCAATCCCGTCGCATCGTGAGTCATGGCCTTCGTGCCCGAGTAGGCACTGCTCGGATCGGGAGAACCCACGCCGCCATCGGCCTCGCCGCCGCGTCCTTGCGGCGCCGTCGCCAGCCATTCCCCGGTCATCGTCCAGCCGGCTCCGCCGCTGTCGAAATCATCGGTATGGAAGACGATCTCCGGACCCGTGGCGAAAGCGGTCTCTTCCGCCGTGTTCCCGTCTTCATTGCCTTGAGCGCAGGGGCCGGCTCCCTGGCCCGAATCGTCCTCGGCACGAACGATGTAGTAGTAGTCTTGAAAACTGAGCGCACTGTAGTCGGTCATCGAAGTTCCGCTGATGCAACGTGCAATGCGATTGGCTTCGGTCGGCTCGAACCCCGGCGTAAGAGAGCGATAGACGTTGTAGCGGACCGATCCGCAGACCGCCGTCGCCGGATTCCAGCCGAGATCCACACCGCACCGGCTCGCTCGAGATGATTTTGCGGTGACGATCCCATCGAAGGCGGGAGCTTCGAGACAGCTTCCCCCCGGCGTGGCCGAAGCGCAGTTCGACATGGCGGATTCCGCACCGCAGTCGTTGGTCGCGCTCACGCGATAGTAGTAGGTCACCCCACCGCCGACGTTCTCATCGAGGTAGGTATTGCTCGTCGTTTCCGCGATCCAAGTCATTCCCATATCGCAGCCGTCGGTCGAACGATACACGTCGTATGAAAGCGCATCGGCCTGAGCCGTCCAGTCCAATTGCACTTGGCTGTCGGCCGGAACGGAGGTCACGAGGTTCTGCGGTTCGGGTCCGATTTCGCAGGTCACGCACGCCGGAAGCGGATTGGAAGACGACTGGATGGCGTTGTACACGTCGATGATCGGCACGCCGCGATTCGGACAGTTCGCGCAGTGATGCAGGGCAATGACCGCGTGCGAGTTCGCGGAAATCACGGGCGAACCGGAGGAGCCACCCTCCGTATCGCAGTAGTAGCCGATATCAGGCACCGCCGCCCCGGTGCATGCCGGTTCATCGACCGAAAAGACCTCGCAGCGGCCGGACTGATCTTGCGGAGCAGTGCTTTCGAGCGACAGTCGTTTCGGATCGCCCGAGGGATGACCGGGGATGTACATCACCTCGTCGATATCGGGGAGACGAACATCCCACTTCATGAAACCGTAGGTCGCCTGAGGGTCGTTGCCGGCAAGCGCAGGCATGATCAATGCGTAGTCGAGACCGGCCTCGAACTCGAGCAGCGTCCCTCCCTGCAGTTGCAGATCGACGGTGGGCGAGCCGGCACCGCAGGACGGGCGCTGATACAAGAACTGGAATTCGATGGTATCGAGTTCCGCCTGAGACCCCACGCAGTGCTCATTGGTGATGATGTGATTCTCGCAGGAGGCGATCCAGCCGGTGCAGTGCGATGCACCGTTCTTGATCAAGCGAACGGTCGCGCGACTGATCTCGAACTCCGTGGGATAGCTGTCCCGATAGCACTCCACATCTTTGAAGTCCTCCGCCCCGCAGAGGGCATCGGGCTCGGGACCATCGGTGTTCTCCAAAGGATAGCCGTGCGCCCAACGGTCGATCTCGAAACCGTAGGCTTCCGCCTCCGTGCTGCGAGTGATCAGCTCGACGATCATCGTGTCGCCAAGCACCGTCAAGCCCCAAAATGGTCCGCCCTTTTCGCGCAATCCGCGGCCGGTATAGACGTGGCGATAGCGCCCCGCCGGGTCGCGCAAAACGACTTGATCCCCTTCCGCCAACTCGAAGCGCGAGAAATGAACCGCGATATAGGAAGCACCTTCTTTGGAAAAGGTCTTCGTCCACGCCGTGCCGCCGGGCCGTTCCGCCGGGAGATAGGGATGCGCGGTCCCGATGGAAACCACCTCTTCGTCGGCGATTCGGATCGGGCCGGGCCCCTCAGCCCAGGCAAAATACGGCAAAATGAGAGCAAAAACAGGCAAGATTCGGCGCAGCAAGATCGCTGTGCGAAGGCGATTGGGCATGCTCGTCTCCTCGAAGTACCAGCAGGGGCCACCATCATATACACCGTTTCGAGACCGCCGGGAATACGCGCTCGGAGCGAATTCAGGACTTCGAGGACCGACCGATCCATGCATCGCATGGTGGGCGATAATGACCTCATGAGCGATGCTGGGGATTTCGCGATGGCGGCCGACGTCATGCTGGGCAGGCTGGTCCGGTGGCTTCGTTTGATGGGCTTCGACGTTCTCTATTCGAATCGCTGGGAAGACGCAGTGCTCGCGAGTGTGGCCGCGCGCGAAAACCGATGGCTGCTGACGCGCGACCGTGACCTTCTCCGTCGCTACGCGGTAAGGAAGCATCTGTTCATCACGTCGGATGTTCTCGGCGCACAACTCCGCCAAGTTCTCGCGAATCGTACGCCCGATCCTCGCCGCTACTTCACGCGCTGCGTGAGATGCAACGATCGGCTGGTGCCGGCTTCATCCGAAGAGGTCTGCTCGCTCGTGCCCGTTCACATCCTACGCACCGAAAGCGATTTTCATCACTGCCCGCGATGTCGACGGGTCTATTGGCACGGCACGCATCGCGAGCAGGCGCTGTCGTATCTCGACGAGATACTCGGCACTCACCAGCACTGACCGCCCTCGTCGCCGGCCTTCTAGCGTCGGCTCGTGCTGTCCTTGGGAGAGCCGAGAACTTCCGCAAAGGCCTCCTCGTCCATCTGACGCCCCTCGGCGATGAGTTGACGATAGCGAACGAAATCGATCGTGTCCCGACCGGTGATCTTGCGGGTCGAAAACGCCGTAAATCCGAGGTTCGCCTCGACCGACATGTTGGCGGACAACCAGTGTCTGTTGGGAACTTTCATCATGTCCCAGAAGAACTTCTTTTTGGCGCGGATGCCGTCGATGGACTTCATCAGGCAGCCGGGGAAGAGGTTCGTCAGACGCCAGATCACGCGAGACAATTCCGTATCGAGCAGCTCGAAGTCGATGCTTCCGGACTCGAGAATCTGCTTGGCCTCTTTCGCTTTCTCTCCGGACTTGAATTCCCCGTAGACGATCTCTCCGTCTTCGACATAGCAATCCGTCCGCACGAGCGGATTCGGAATGAATTCACCGTCGACCTTGAGCACGCGCTTGACGGCGGTGATCAGGCCTTTGACCTTCATCTTGTAGGCGCTCCACATCTCGCAAGACACGCAGTTCCACATGGCGTCTTCGATGGAGAACATCCAAGGCAGGAAATCCGTCGACCCGCCGTCGGGGGCGGACCCGTGCTTCGGACCGGCTTGACCGAAAATGGCGAGATCCGATGCCAAGGTGAAGTCGCAAGCCATGCCTATTTCTTGCCCACCGGCTACGCGCATTCCGTTCACCCGGCAGATCGTCGGCTTCTTGCAATTGAGTATCGCGTCGACCATGCCGTTGAAGATATCCATGTACTCGCCGTATTCGTTCGGCCTCCTCGCATAGTATTCGGCATATTCCTTGGTGTTCCCCCCGGTGCAGAAAGCTCGGTCACCCGCGGCGGTGAAGATCACGGCGACGACGCTACGATCGAGCGACGCATTTTGAAATCCGGCCGTGACCCCTTTGGCCATTTCGGTGGTGTACGAATTGAATTGCTTGGGATTGTCCAGCGTGACCCACGCCGTATACAAGCCCTCGACGCGACGACCATCGGGGTCGATGAGCGGCCGCTTTTCATAGATCGTGCGTGGCGCTTCGCTTCCAAAATGCTCGTCACCGAAAACCCGGTGATCTTTGACTTCGTTGTCTCTCGGTATCCAGGAAAGGCTCATCATCTCACTCCCGTCATTTCTTCGTCTTGGATGTCGCGCGCAGAATCAACGTCGAGTTCGAGCACGAGTCGCGGAACGGGCTCGAACCCCATTTTTCCGAAAAAGCCCAGGAGCTCGAATTCATCCCAAGCGACTTCGGTCCGAAGGCGCGAGATGCGCAGCCCCTGGAGATTCTCCAAAAGCTGGTCGAGCATCGCTCTTGCGATCCCGCGGCGCGAGAACGCCGGATCGACGAGCACCGTATCGAGAATGGCCACCGGTTCTGCTTGGCCGAATTCCCCGTAGTGAACCGAACCCATCACCGCACCGACCAGCACGGAATCGACTTCGACGCCGAGCGAGATACGGACGTCACTTTCGACCATCGCGCGACGGATCTTCCCCTCGTACCAAGCCGTGCGACGGCGACCACTGATCGCCTCGTCCATGTGGACTAGGCGCATGCAGTCGCTCTCCTTTAAGACGCGTACGATCAGCTTGCCTGACTCGCCTTCCATGCCACACCTCCTTGTCCGATCTTTCGATAGCGAAACGCTCCCCAGATGGCAGCGCCGATCGCTCCGCAGTGGATTCCCAGCGGATGCGTGACGATCTCCGAAACGCGGTTCCCGCCCCCTCCCGGCTGCGGTAGAGCGGAACGGCCCTTGCCGGCCTTGGCCAAAGCGTCTTCTAGCGCCTTGATCAAACCTTCATCGCTCGCTACTCCGCCACTGACGAAGACGACGCCGTCGATCTTCAGCGCACGCAGAAGGCGAACGAATCGACCCGCCATGCTGTCGTGAATTCCGCGAAGAATGTTCGGCGTCGAAATACCGCGGGAAACCATGTTGATCACATCAGTTTCGGCGAGAACCGCGCAGATGGAAGAGACCTTTTCGGAGTCCTTAGATTGCAAAGACAGGGCGCCGACCTCCTCTTGGGCCACACCGAGATAGCGGGCGATGTTCTCGAGGAACTGCCCGGACCCGGAAGCGCACTGGCTGGTCATCTTGTATCCGAGCACCTTGCCCCGCGTATCCATCGCCACCGCACGCGTGTGCAGCGCCCCGACGTCGAGCACCGCACGCGCTCTGGGCTCGAGATACAGCGCTCCGCGGGCATGAGTCGTCATGCCGTAGAAGTGGCCGGTCGCAAAGGGGATGTCTTCACCCTCGCCGGTGCTCGCGATGTAGTGGACGTCCGGGTGACCGGCCTTTTCGATCACCGCACCGAAGACCTCATCGATGACATTGCCGATATCCCGCCTGCGAATGCGCGACGATGCGTGGGCGACGAGTTCTCCACCCGTATCACTGTCGGCCTCGGTTCGCATCAGGACCGCTTTGACGGCACCGCTACCGACGTCGATTCCTACCGTAACGCACATCAGTTCACCACCTCATGAGCAAAGAGCGCGGCGCCGAGCGCTCCGGTATAGATGCTTTCCGCCGAGATATTGAGCGCGACATCGCCGTAGTTTTCCGAAACCAGATCACGAAGCGCTTTGACGGCGGCGGGATTGCGAGCGACCCCCCCGGTAAAGGTGAATTCGTTGTCGACTCCGCCGGAACGCGCCAAGAGACTCATTGCGCGAAGAATGATCGCTCGATGCAGGCCCGCTAGAATATCTTCCCTTTTCTCGCCGAGAGACAGCCTTTCTCTCAATTCCGCTCCGGCGAAAACCGTGCATGTGGAATTGATCTTTACCTGATGCCGCGATTTCTGCGCGATCGGACCGAGTTCGTGAAGGCCGATGTTCATCTCGTCTGCGATATATCCGAGATAGCGCCCACAGCCGGCTGCACAGCGATCGTTCATCTGAAAGCTCGTGACGATACCGCTGTGGTCGACCTGAATCGCCTTGGTGTCTTGGCCGCCGATATCGAGCACCGTTCGCGTATCGGGGAACATCGCGTGGGCGCCGAGCCCGTGACAGAGAATCTCTGAGCGAATCTGCTCCTTGGGGAAGGGCAAGCGCGCCCTACCGTACCCCGTACCGACGGTGGTAATTTCGTCCAAATCGGTCGCCACCGCGAATTCGACGCCTTCCCTCAAGCACTCACCGTTCGGAACGCGTTCGAGCGCCGTTCCGATATGCTCGCGGAAGCCGAGATCGAGCGGCTCGTTTTCGACGGTGATGATGCACTTGTCGTACAAGCCCAAGAGCCGGTCGAAACTCACTCCCGTCGGATCGCCGATCTCCTCGGCCACCTTGGTGTAGGCGGAGCCCACCGCGTCTCGGAAAAAGTCGGATCGAGCAGGAGGGTCGCTCTGTTTGAATCTCTCCTCCTCGGCTTCTCGAATGCGTGTGAAGATGGTCTGCACGGCCTCGACGAAGTCTTTTTCCAGGCCCTTGGGTGGCCGTGCCTGAAGTTCCTCGTTGATGATCTCCTCGAAGCGAGTGAGTTGATGGAGCATCTGCTCCAACTTGAATGCCCGCTCGAGCAGAGCGAAGGTCCTCTCGTCGGCTTTGCCTTGAACCTTGTGGCGAATCAATCCGAAGCGCGCCGTGATGAAGGCCTCGCTGCGCGCGACCGCCGCGGCGAGATCATAGTTGGAGCGCGAGTTGGTGATTCCGCGCCCTAGGGTGCGCTTGTTTTCGTCGAGAATGACGGCCTTGGTCGTGGTCGACCCGAGATCGATGCCGACGACGCATCTCATGCCGTTTTCCCCGCACGCCGAGCATCGATCATCTGCAAGTAGCTCTCGACACGGTTCTTGATATTCGCCGCGGAGAAATAGCGGGGATCGACGAGATCGGATTCGATGAATCCGCCAGGTTGTCCCGTTCGCTTTTCGACCTCGCGCAACATCATCAATTGACCGGCGGAGAAGGAATTGCAGGATTTCACCGAATTGATCAAGAAGCCGTCTGCCTGATACTCCTCGATGTATTTCACCAACATATCGACCCGGCCCGGGAGATTCAGATTCGTATAGCAACCGCTGCAGTAGTCGGCGAGCGTGCCGAGCGGATCTTCGGGATCGTGCCTGAATCCGAAGTCGTAGGTGCCGCCGACCTTGGTGTAGGTCGAGGCCACCGAGACCGCGCCTTCGCCGGCGAACATTCCCCAGAAATCGCGGAAGCTGGTCCAGTTGGGCGGCCCTTCGAAAACCAGGCGATATTTTTCTTCTTCGAGCGGGCCGTCCGGTGTGATCGGGCCGAGGCCCTGCGCGGCACGCGCTTCGACCTCTTGACGCAGCACGCGATAGTACTCGGCTCCTTCCTCGGTCCCGCGAAAGGCGCTGAAGATCGGGCCCACGTAGTAGACACCGCCGAAGTAGGCATCGATCGGACTCGGCTTCTGCTTCGCAGAGTGCAAGACCGCGACGAGATCGTCTTCAGCTTGCGCACTGAGCGCGAGATTCCGGCGCAAGCGATCTTCATCGTAGGGGCGCCCGGAAACCTTCTCGAGCGCGGGGATCAGCGTTTCCCGAAGCTGGTCTTCCATATATTTTCGGTGCTCCGGACTGAGCGTTCCGTCACCTTGATAGGGAATCTGCAGGAAGACCGTAGGACAGTCGTACTCCTCTCGGAGCAGTTCGAACCACTTCATGAAGGTGTAGCAGCCCGTGTAGGAAAGCAGCAAGAGATCCGGCTTCGGCAAACGCGTTCCGGTCGGACCGATATTGCCGGTCTTGAGCATTCCGATATCGCACTTGACATAGGTGCACACATCCTCGGAATGGCCGGCCTTTTCCGCCTCGGCGATATAGTCACCGCTCTTTCCACGCATTCCCGATTGCAGCGCGTTGATCTCGGGCAGCAGGGGCAGACATCCGAACGAGCGCACCAGTTCGGTGAGGTTCCCGGGAACGAAGGTGTAGACGACCGGCTCCTTGGTTTCGGGTGCTCGTTCGAGCCTTTCGAAGTGTCGCGCGATCATTTCCTTTTGCAGGACCATCGAGCGGTCCTTGTAGACGTCGCGCTCGCTTCGACCGGCATCGGCTGGTTTGTGCATGCTCATTGACCTCCCCAGAGTTTGATGGAATCGGCGAACGTTCCCGCCTGCTCGCGAAACTGCTGGAACTGACCGCTGTTTTCGGCGTACTTGAATGCGATGCAAGGTATCCCGGAGGCTTCCGCTCCCTTGCGGAGCATCGGCCTGTCGAGCAATGCCGGATCGCAGAAGCTCGGTGCGGCAAAGATCACGCCGTCGGCTTTGGCTTGCTCGACTTTTTCCGCGAGCAACTTCTTCTTTCCGTCCTGCCGGCACTCGTAGATGACGGAACTCTTGCAAGAATGTTCAATGAAGGCCGACGCGAGCGCATCGAGAGGATCGCCGTCGAGTGCGACGTCGTCGGTGAGAAAACGGTTCCCGAGCAAAAGGTCGTCGTCCACGATATAGCAGCCGGCCCGCTCGATGGTCTTGATCAGCCCTAGAGGTGGCTGCTCGCAGAAGGAACCGTTGACGACGACGCGGCTGTTGTCTCGCATGCGCCCCGGTTCTTCGACAGCCGCTTTCCTGTACGCGCGGGACATCTCGATGAATTGCTCCACGGGAACGACTTCGCCCGCCCGCATGAGCAGGTAGAGTTCTTCGGTCGGAACGTTCCATGGTTCGTCGCGGCGCATCGCGTAAAGCGCGCGGATTTCGCTGCGAGCTTGGTTGTAGATGGAAATCGACTGCCGGAGATCATCGTCGCTGGGCATATGGCCGGAGACTTCGGCCAAGCCGCAGAGAATGGAATGCATCTCCTCGCGCCAGAACGCGGTGCCGACTTCGTGGTCGAGCACCTGAGGTACATCCACGTAGCGGACGTAGAGATCCGGGTAGAGCATCTGCCACATGCCCGAAAGGTTGCGAATCACATCACAAGTCGATGGGAAAAGAACCGCCGAGAGCATGTCGAGTCGGCCCGACTGGGCGAGTTCGATCACCGAACGCGGCAGATGACAGATATAGGATTGGTAGAAGGCATCACCCTTGATGATCTCGAGATGATCTCCACCGCCGTGGATGCCGACGGGCAGCATTCCGCAGGCGTGAGGAATCTCGCGGGGGATGTAAACCGGGAGATAGCCGGCGGCTTTGCGGCCCGGATTCTCGGCCAACCAACGCCGCACGGAGCCGAAGTCGAGATCTTCAAAGAGGGTGCGGGCCCAATCGATGATGCTGGCTCGGGTCACGGTGTCCTCGCGAAAGGGGCGACGCCGCACGGATCCTGGGAATCAGGTCCGATTGGACGTGCGTTTCGAACGATCGTTCGATAGAATAGCGCCCCTCGAGCAGACGTCAAGTTGTTCGATGGCTTTCAAGGCGTTCGCGGCGAAGTGACCACCTTATTTCCCCTGCCGGGTCCAAGGACCGCGGCTTCTCGGAGACGAGCGATGGCTTTCGAAGGTAAGAACCTAGTAATCAACAAGATAGGCATCATTGGTTCCGGCCAGATCGGCCCGGATATCGCGCTTCACTTCACCAAGGTCCTGCATACTTGGAACGTCCCGGTCGTCGTGGTCGACATCGACTCCGAGGCGCTGGCTCGAGGAGAGGCCAAGCTCGAGAAGAAGGTGCAGCGCGGGGTCGAATCCGGCGCCTTCAAGCCCGCGCAGGCTGAAGCGATGGTCGCTGGAGTGGTTTTCACCAAGGACTACGCCGCACTCGAGGGCGCATCGCTGATCCTCGAAGCTGCCTCGGAGGATGCCGGGCTCAAGCAGCGGATCTTTTCGCAAGTCGAAGAGATCTGCCCCGCCGATGCCGTCTTCGCTTCCAATTCCTCCCACCTCGAGCCGGAAGTGATCTTCGCCAAGATCGCTGACAAGAGTCGTACTCTAGCCATTCACTATTTCTTCCCGGCGGAACGCAATCCGCTCGTCGAGATCATTCCCGGAGCCGAGACCGATCCCTCCCTCGTCGACCGGCTGATGAGCTTTTTCGAATCCATCGGCAAGGTTCCGATTCGCGTGGCCAGCCGCTACGGCTACGCGGTCGATCCGATCTTCGAGGGACTTTTCCAAGCCGCTGCTCTCGCCGTCGAAGCGGGCCTTGGTACGACTCGCGAAGTCGACGCCGTAGCCTGTCGCGCGACCGGTCTGACCGTCGGCCCCTTCACCGCGGCCAATCTCACCGGCGGCAATCCGATCACCGCCCACGGTCTATCGCAGATGACCGAGAAGCTGAGCCCTTGGTTCAAGGTGCCGAAGCTGCTCTGCCGCGCCCTCGAAGACGGCAAGCCCTGGGAAACACCCAAGCGCGGAGAAAAGATCGAACTTCCCGAAGAACGAGAACGGAAGATCTCCGAGATGATGCAGGGCGCCTACTTCGGCTTGGTCGGCCAAATCATCGACAGCGGCATCGTCGATCGTTCAGACCTCGAGATGGCTCTCGAACTCGGCCTCGACATTTCGCCGCCCTTTCAGTTGATGAACGAAATCGGAGTCGGGCGTGCGTTGTCCCTCGTCGAGAACTTCGCCGCCGACCAGCCCGGTTTCTCCGTACCGAAATGCTTGATCGAGCAGGCGAAGTCCGCTCGCCCCTGGTCGATCGATTGGGTTCATCGCCGCGACATCGACCAGGTTGCGGTCGTGACGATTCGTCGGCCGAAAGTGCAAAACGCTCTCAATGCCGATGTCTATGAGCAACTGAAGCGACACTTCACCGCGATCCGCGAAGATGAAGCGGTTCAAGCCGCCGTCTTGACCTCCTTCGGCATCAAGGCCTTCGTCTCGGGAGCCGACGTCAACTTCCTAGCTGCGATCAAGACCCCCGAAGAAGGCTTTCGAACTTCCGAGTGGAGCAAGGAAGTCGGCAATCTGATCGAAGATCTCGGCAAACCCGTGATCTGCGCGATGGGCGGGCCGGCCATCGGCGGCGGCAACGAGCTGGCCATGTGCTGCACGGCGAGAATCTGTCGCAAAGGACTGCGCATGGCCGTCTCGCAACCCGAAGTCAACTTGGGCTTCATTCCCGGAGCCGGTGCAACACAGCGATTGCCGCGATGGATCGGCCTCGAAAAAGCTGCGGAATTGCTGCGAACGGCCCGTCCGATCAGCAGTGCCGAAGCCGTCGAACTCGGCCTGATTCGCCAAGAAGTGGAAGGCGACCTGCTCGACGCCGCCGTGCGTTTGGCGAAGCAAGCTGCCGCGGGAGAAGTCGTACTCGAGAGCATCGACAAGAGCGGCCTCGAGACTCCCGCAAAGCTCCCCGACGTCGATATCGCTCATTTCTCGCGATCCATCGACGCCATCATGTGTCGCGCCATTCTCGAAGGGTGCGCGAAAACTCTCGACGAGGGTTTGCGCTTCGAATCCGAAATGTTCGCGGAATGCTGCAAGACGGCCGACATGAGAATCGGCATCGAGAACTTCTTGAGCAATGGACCGCGATCACGGGCGAAATTCACCAACGCCTAGCCCGAATCCTTGGCAAAGCCCGGCGCCGAGTCGGCCAGACCCCGGCGAACGCTCGGCTCATGCCTTGGAAGTGAACGGAAAGACCGGATCGTCGACGGGAAAGGCGCCCTTGACGAAGGGGTTGTTGCCGAACAACGGCACGACCTTCGAATCGTCCAATCCCAGCTTGTCGGCATGAAAGTGAAATCCGATGACCTTGTCCCCGGCGTCTGCGATATACGGATAGAACTCCGCCAGTTGCGGTACGCGCTCACCCACGATGTCGAAGACGGTCAAACGACCCAACGACCGCTCGAAAAAGATGATCGTCTCGAGATCCGGTATTTCGTAGGCGTGGTCTCTTAGTCGGTGCAGTGCATGAAATACGACCAGTTTTGGATTCATCACGCTGAATCTATGCGAGATGGGAGTACGCCGCTCTGCGTATTCGTAGATCTTGTCCAGATCACGCGGCCTGCCCGGATCGAGCTTGACGATTCCCGGCCGTTGCGCAATCGACGGCGCCGCGACGGTCTCGACATGCTCGATCATCGGAGTAAAGCCGCAGCGATGATAAAATGGCACGGCTCCTGCGTCGGCAAAGAGAAAAACGCCGTCGTGCTTCCCCTCCGCCCACTCCAACCCGAATTCGGTCAAGCGCCGACTGAACCCTTTTCGACGCCGATTTTCGAGCGTTCCCACACCCGATAGCTGAGCCAAGCGTCTTGATTCCCCATCGACGATCGCATCGAGCATATAGATGCAAACGCTCGAGACGATGGAATCACCTTCGAAGAACGAAAATGGGGTATACGCATCATCCCAGTACCCGGACGACTCCCACGACGAAAAATCGATCGAATGGATCTTGCGAATGAAATCCATGAAAGCCGCAAGAGCCTTCGCATCGTCCCAATAGTGAGCTCTGAGCGTGAGTTCGCCGTCCATCGCAGCGCCATTCTATCTCCATCCATCACCTGGCGCGCCCTTGTCCCGCCGGCACCCAATGCGAAGCGCTCGCTCCCGAGTTCGCGGTATGGCCTGCCATGTCTTCCCATGACATTTTCACCGTGCGTCCTTCGACTTTCTTGGAAGCGCAATGGCCGACGTCAGGAGCGCGCCGAACCTGCGAGCGGCGCGCCTTTTCTGATCAATCCGGCACCGCGAGACCAAGAAGTGAGAAGAATTCCCTGCATCCGACGTCTTCTCTTTCGAGGGTGAATGCTGCTGAAGCTTCGCCGACATTGCGACTCAGACAAAACTGACTGCTGTTCGCTTCCGGAGCGTCCGAAGCGAAAAGGAGCGGAGCTTGCGTCTACAACAGTCGTGATGGGAAGGAATCATGGCGCATTGGAAATCAATGGTCTTTCGTTACCCGCTGATGCTGTGCCTAGTCGCGGGCTTGGTCGGGTGGTCTTCTGCCGCCGCAACGAATGTCAGCGGCCCCATCACCACGGACACGACGTGGGATGCGGCCGGCTCACCATATATCGTTACCGGTGATGTCACTGTTCAGAACAATGCCGTCTTGACCATCGATCCGGGCGTAGAAGTTCTTTTCGAGAGCAATCGTAGGCTGCAGATCGGCAACTTCTTCGAGGCGGGAGCGCTCGTAGCCGACGGCGATTCCGGACCGGGAGCCCCGGCGCAGATCGTTTTTTCAAGCAATCAGGCGGCACCGGCGGCGGGTGATTGGCGTTCTCTCTTCTTCGAGGGACAAGCTGATGCAGCCAACTCGATCGTCCGCAACGTTCTGATCGAGTATGCCGGAGGCAGCGTCGGCGAAGCGGGGCTGCACCTTTCCCACAATGCCGGCTCTCTGACCGTCGAAGATGTGACGATCCGGAAGAGTGCAGGTTATGGCATTCGATTGGCCGGCGGCGGATTCTCGATCGACAACGTTTCAACCGCCGAAACCAGTGATCTTTCGATTTCGATCGGTACTTCGGGAAGCATCGTCGGCTCCGTTTCGAATTCCAGCCTCGAGAGCATTCGATACGCCGGCGTGGACCCCAACGTAAGCTGGACGAACAACACCTTCGACAACTGGGGCGTGACGATCTCCACCGTAGAACCGGAGGCTGTCGGCGATCTCTTGTCGGACAGCGTTTTCAATGCGGGTGTCGGATCCCCTCGCATGAAGGTTCTAAGAGGCCAAGTCGAAACGACGGCCACGTGGACCACGGACGCGGGCATCCTCGACTTTCAGGGAAGTCCCACGGTGGTCAACGGCGCGGTCCTGACGTTGTCTCCGGGAATGCGGCTGGAGATGGGGCTGAATCAAACGTTTCAAGTCGGCAACCCTTTCGAGATGGGAGCGCTCGTAGCCGACGGCAATTCCGGACCGGGAGCCCCGGCGCAGATCGTTTTTTCAAGCAATCAGCCGGCACCGGCGGCGGGTGATTGGCGTTCTCTCTTCTTCGAGGGACAAGCTGATGCAGCCAACTCGATCGTCCGCAACGTTCTGATCGAGTATGCCGGAGGCGGCGTCGGCGAAGCGGGGCTGTACCTTTCCCACAATGCCGGCTCTCTGACCGTCGAAGATGTGACGATCCAGAAGAGTGCGGGTTATGGCATTCGATCAGCCGGCGGCGGATTCTCGATCGACAACGTTTCAACCGCCGAAACCAGTGATCTTTCGATCTCGATCGGCAGCTCGGCAAGCATCGTCGGCTCCGTTTCGAATTCCAGCCTCGAGAGCATTCAATACGCCGGCGTGGGACCCGACATAAGCTGGACGAACAACACCTTCGACAACTGGGGCGTGACGACCTCCACCGTAGAACCGGAGGCTGTCGGCGATCTCTTGTCGGACAGCGTTTTCAATGCGGGTGTGGGATCCCCTCGCATGAAGGTTCTAGGAGGGCAAGTCGAAACGACGGCCACATGGACCACGGACGCGGGCACCCTCGACTTCCAGGGAAACTTGTCCGTGGTCAAGGGCGCGGTCCTGACGCTGTCTCCGGGAGTGCGGCTGGAGATGGGCCCGAATCAGACATTTCAGGTCGGCAGCCCTTTCGAGGTGGGAGCACTCATCGCCGACGGAAACTCAGGACCGGGCGCCCCGGCGCAAATCGTTTTTTCAAGCAATCAGCCGACACCGGCGGCGGGTGATTGGCGTTCTCTCTTCTTCGAGGGAAAGGCTGATGCAGCCAACTCGGTCGTCCGCAACGTTCTGATCGAGTATGCCGGAGGCGGCGTCGGCGAAGCGGGACTGCACCTTTCCCACAATGCCGGCTCTCTGACCGTCGAAGATGTGACGATCCAGAAGAGTGCGGGTTATGGCATTCGATCGGCCGGCGGCGGATTCTCGATCGACAACGTTTCAACCACCGAAACCAGTGATCTTTCGATTTCGATCGGCACTTCGGGAAGCATCGTCGGTTCCATCTCCAACTCCGTTTTCGAGAGCGTTGAATATACCGGGACGAATCCCGATGTGTCTTGGACGAACAATACCTTTGACAATTGGGGTTCCATGACATCGAAAGTCGAACCGGATGTCGTCGGCGACTTTCTAGACGACACGACTTTCAATCCCGTGGCCGGTGCGATTCTCGAAATTCTTTGGGGGACCGTGTCGCTCGATGCGACGTGGACCGCCAACGCCGGCCCGCTCGTAGTCGTTGACGGCGACCTTAGTGTTCAGGGTTCCGATGGCGACGATGCCGTGACGACGCTCACTTTGCTTGACGGTTTGGAGCTTCGATTCGCCCTGAACCGAACCCTAGTCGTGGGCGCAGACTTCGGCGATCCCGGAACGCTGGTCGTCGATGGTCGCTTGGGCCCTAGTTCATTCGATACTGTGAACCTGACGAGCGCGCTGGCATCCCCTTCCGTCGGAGACTGGAAAGGAATTCTCGTCCGCAGCAATGGAAGGGTCGAGATATACGAGGCGCAGATCAGATTCGCAGATCTAGGACTCGACGTAGACGGCGGGACGTTGACCGCGCTTGATGGGCTGACGGTGAACCGAGCCAATGTCGGCATCGAGATACGAGGTAGCGCCAACGTATCAGCACCACTCAATCGGTTGCTGTTCAAGCAGTGTGACATCGGCCTGCGAAGCGCCATCGACCTGACGATACGCAACAGCAATCTGATCGCTTCGACCTTCGGCGTTGAAAACCGTGCACCGGAAACGGCATGTATCGATGCGACCGACAATTGGTGGGATCATGCTTCGGGACCATCCGGAACGGCGCCGACGCTCGGTTGCGAGACGAACACACCGAGCGGTTTGGGATCGGCCATCAGCGAGGGAGTTCTTTTTGCCGGTTTTCTGAGCGATCCGGCCGACGATGGAGACGCTTTCCCGCCGGATGAGGACAATTGTGATTTCGTCGCCAATCCGTCGCAACGAGATGGCGACGGGGATGGTGTCGGAGATGCCTGTGACAGCGATCCGGTCATCCGAGTGTCGACCGATCCGCTCGACGAACCGGATTTCGACAATGTCCAGGATGCGGTAGATGCCACCATGGAGTCGGGAACACGCGTTCTGATATTCCCCGGTCTCACTCCACCTTATTTCGAGAGCGTGCGCGTCGATCGCAACCAGGTCTTTCATTTCATCGGGACTCAGAGTGCGTCGGCCAATGGAATGGATCCAATCGTGATCGATGGCGGCAGCGGCCCGGCGTTCCGTATCGTCAACACGGAGCCGCTAGCGACCGCGAAGACGACCCTCCGCAACATGACGCTGCGTGGGTTCCAGGGCGTCACCTCCGTCGTCGGCACCGAGCAGCGCGACATGATCTTCGATCAGGTGGTGAATGAAGCGCTCGACCTTGGCGGCGGCGATCACCGGATCGATCGCATCGAAGTCGCCCCGGGGGTTTCGATCGGTGCCATGGTCTCCGAGGGAGCCGGCCTGACGATGAGCCGCGCTACGATGAATGCGCTGACGAACGCCGGCGTGGTAGCCGACGGCTCGGTTTCTTTGACCAATGTATCCATCAGCGGCGGTAACGGCGCAGACGGTATTCGCGTTGGAATGAACGGAACATTGTCCGCCGACTATGTCACGATCTACGACAACACCGGTATCGGTGTGGACAATAGCCAAGGTGGTTCAGTCTCCTCGGTCGGTAAATCGATTGTCTACGGCAACGGAATCGCCGATCTCGATACCGTGTCATGTGCCGACGTCAGCTATTCCAACATTGGCGTTCCGGACTGCTCGGCTGGAGGCAACAACATCTCAGCCGATCCGCTACTCGATACCGACTACCGGCTGACCGACAGCTCGCCATGCCTAGAAACCGGCCCTGATCCGAGCATATTTGACGGTGAACCCCGAAGCGATCGCGATGGCGGTCCGCGTCTACGCGATCACGATGGAGACGGGATGGCCGAGAGCGACTGCGGTGCATACGAAAAGGCCAACGCTGCCCTGACTCCTGGTGAGGTCACCGGCGTTCGATGGCTTGATGATGTCTTCAAGGAGACGTTGCTCTGGGACGCGGAACCATCCGCGATCGAGTATCACATCTATCGGCAGGACGTGACGACGTTGAGCTACTCCGGCTTCGCAACTTGTGCTGATGGCCTTGATCCGGACAGGACGGACACTCAGCTCGTGGATGCGAATACTCCGTCGAGCGGCTCCGCTTTCAGCTACTTGATCAGCGCAGAGGATGCCAATGGCGAGGAAGGTACGCTCGGCTATGCCGCTGCGGCGGAGCGGAGCAACTTCACTCCTTGTCCATAGCTATTCCCGAGCGCACCAAGCCATGGTATCCCACCAGCCGATTGCTCTTTCCGCCAAGAAACTCCCGCTGTCTCTAGACGCATCCAATCCAACGACCTCGGGCATCTCCTTGGCCGATGATCCGGTTGCTATACTTGCGTGCGAAGAATACGGGTGCCCGGATTGCTCCCACGCGAGATCGAGGATGTCACGCCAAGCAGCCGAGGAAAAGTTCAATGCACTTCTTTCCGAGTACGGACGGGTATTGCGTGCTGCGATCGCGCGCACTTGTTCCCGCGCTACGGACCTCGATCTCGAAGCCATAGAGCAGGAGGCTCGTTTGCGACTGTGGCGGGCAATCGAAAGCGAAAGAGAGATAAAGGAGCCGGCCTCTTATCTCTACAAAGTGGCGGTGAGCGCCGCCCTCGATGCTTTGCGTTACGAACGACGTCGGCAACGCGCGCCATTGCTCGAGAGCGAAAGCACTCCGAAAAACATTGAGCAACGCCTGAAAGTCGAAGATCAGTCGCCGCAACCGGATATCGAACTCTCGAGGCGCCAGATTCTCGATTCGGTGCTCACCGTCGTGATGCATTTGCCCGAAAACCGGCGTCGTGCGGTATCGCTGCATCTTCGAGGGTTCACGCTTCAGGAGACTGGAAGACTCCTCGGATGGAGCGAGGCGAAGGTACGAAATCTCGTTTATCGAGGGATGGAGCAACTGCGGGAACGACTACGCGACCTAGGGATCGAGTATGAAAGTGAAAGCTGACGAAATGCGCAAACTCTTCGAGCAAGGGATGCGGAAATCCGAGGATGCCGAGTGCCCGTCAACGGAGATTCTCGTCGAAGCAACACGAGACGCGCTGAATGCTTCCGAGCGCAAGAAGCTCGCCGATCACATCGCCAACTGCCATCACTGCGCTGAAGATCTTCGTTTGGCGCTCGGCATCGCGTCTCCCGTCCAAGAGATGATCGAGCGGCTGGGAATGGCTCGGCACCCTCCTCGACTGCGACCGGCGGTATGGTGGTGGTCCGGCATCGCTGCCGTGGCGTTTTTTGGAGTCGGTATCGCGACATGGTATTCCCTGGTTTCGAGTCCGACGACTCCTTCTACGGTACGAGGAGAATCCACTGCGGAAGCAGTTGCCGGCATTGCCTTGGAACCGCCGGACGGTGGAAATCTCGATCTAGCCCCAATACGTTTCCGTTGGATGAGCGAAGCAGCAGCCACGTATCGCTTTGTGCTTTATGACGATGAGTCCCTTCCGCTTTGGGAAAAAGAAACAGGCAGTGCCAACGAGGTCTCGTTACCAGGGGAGATTCAGGCCGAGCTTCGCCCCGGAAGCACCTACTACTGGCGAGTTCTCATTCGCGAGGACCTCGAAGAGCGGCAATCCCCTCTTTACCGGTTCCATCTTCGCAAGTGATGCTTCGCGGAAGGCACAACCTGCGGGTGATCGCGCTCTGCTTCTTATCATCGATCGGTCCATCCGTCTTCGGTTTTGCGGTCCCGGCGCACGCCGAAGAAACCTCGAAGATTCGCGCACGAGCCATCGAAGCGTTTCAACGCGGAGAGTATCGGACCGCGCGCGATCTGGCCGAACTCTCGCTGCTCAACGCTCGAGACTCGCGAAACCGGCTTGACCAAGCACAAGCCCTTTCCGACATCGGCAATGCCTCCTTCTATCTTTCTGACTACGACTCGGCGTTTGAGAGCTTTCGTGCCTCGTTGGGCCTTTTTCAGGAGATGGAGGACCACTATCGAGCAACGGATCAGATCAAGAACATCGCCATCACACACACCATGACGCATGATCTCGATCGGGCGATGGCCCTCTTGGAGCAGGTCATCGAACGCTCCGAGCGGGAGGGGTGGACCGATTTGTACGTCTCCGGACTGTCGAGTCTTGGATCGGTTTATCGTCGTCTAGGTGCGTTTCGACTCGCCGCTGCGACGTTTGATCAGGAACTCGAGGTCGCCACGCGAGAGCGCTATGCAGAGGGAATCGCGGATGCTTGGATTCGCAAAGGGCACTTGTATCTCATCTTTGGTAGACCGAGAAAGGCCTTGGAGCATTTCGACACCGCGGCCGACAATTGGCCCAAGGATGGCTCGAAGCCCCATGCCGGCTGGCTCTTGATCGAAAAGGGCCGTGCGTACGAAGAGCTTGGCCGCTCCGACGCAGCGATACGCGCCTATCGGCGCTTTTTGGAAATGGAGAAGCGTAGCGGGCATACGCAGGGAATGATCCGCGGTCATACTTACCTCGGACGGGTGTACGAGAAGAACGATCCGGATCGTGCACGGCAGCACTACGAACGAGCGCTGGAACTCGCGAAGGGGATGGAATCCGTAGCTCGGTATGCGCCGCTTGCAGGACTCGCCGGCATCTATCTAACGATGGACGAGGTCGATCGTGCGATCGACTTATACTCGGCGGCAGTCGAAGAACTCGAATCGTTCCGTGCCGCACAATCTTCCGCGCAGGACAAGCTCGCCATAACGGCCGGCAACCAATGGATCTACAAAGAGTTGATCCACGCACTGCTCGAACGCAATCGAGAGGGGGAAGACGAGATCCGAGCGTTTCATACACTCGAACGTGCCCGGTCACGGGTTCTTCTCGAGACGATGATTGCATCCCGGCTCGAAGTCGAAAGAGAACTCGCGCCGGAGCTGCGAGACCGGGAAAGGGAACTGACGATCCGTCTTCGACAGATCCGCTCGCATCTCGAGAACCGCGACCTGAATTCAACAGACCGCAAGGCGATCCTTGCCGAACTGGCGCGGTCGGAACTCGAGAGCGAGGAACTCCTCCTCGCGATCCGACGCCATAGTCCACGCTACGCTTCGTTGCACTACCCGGCACCGCTTTCCGTAGAAGAGAGTCAAGCACTACTGGATGATCAGAGCGCACTGGTCTCATTTTCCGTTTCCGACAGGCATGTCCTCGCGTTCGTGCTGACGGCGGACGCCTTTTTCGTCGATCGCATGCCGATCACCCCGAAGGTTCTCCGGCAACAGGTCGAGAACTACGTGGAACTGTTGGCGCGAGACTCTCTAGGGTGGATCAAGGTGGGAAAGCGGCTCTTCCGCGATCTCATCGAGCCATGGCGAGCGCGACTTCCACCGCAGATCGACCGGCTCGTCATCATTCCCGACAAGGAATTGGAAGCTCTGCCCTTCGAGACCTTGATTCGAGTCGGCGGACCGTCGATCCACCGAATGTTGATCGAAGACTTCAGCATCTCCTACGCGTTGTCTTCGACGCTGTTGGCGGAACTCGGGCGACGGGGCTCCGACAGCCGAAGCGATCGCCCTAGGGCCATACTACTGTTCGCCGACCCTGAATTGGAGAGTTCCAAGAGCATGTCGGCGCCTATGCGCTCTGTGTACGAAGAAGAAGGTCACGATTTCGGACGAGTCCCGTATAGCCTCGCGGAGGCCCGTGCCGTCGAGAGCTATGCACGCACCTCGACCCGGATCTATGCGGGCGCGAATGCAAGCGAATCGGTATTCAAGCACCTCGACCTCGAACCATTCTCGGTCGTGCATTTCGCCACACATGGCTTGATCAGCCGAAACCACCCGAATCGATCGGCACTGCTTCTTACACCCGATACGGATCTCAAGGAGGATGGATTTCTTCAAGCAAGGGAGATATCTCGACTCCGGCTGCCGGCGGATCTCGTCGTCCTCTCCGCATGCCGAACGGCGCGCGGCCGCCCGATGGCGGGAGAAGGCATACAAGGGCTGGCGCAAGCCTTTTTTCATGCCGGAGCACGCTCGGTTTTGGCCACTTTGTGGGACATCGAGGATGCGCCGACGGCCTACTTCATCGAGCGCTTCTATCACCATCTCTCCCTCGGGAAATCGAAATCTGAATCGTTGCGTACCGCGAAGCTCGACCTCATCTCGCGCGACGGCCTAGAGCACCCCTCTCGTTGGGCAGGATTCATCCTCATCGGCGAACCGGATGGCATCATCGACATGCCTAGGCCGGAGATATCGGCACCTTGGTGGTGGGCCGCCTTCGGCGCACTCTCGATTCTCTTGATGGCTGCCGCACTTCGTGTCTTAGGTCGTCGTCGTGCGTAGCCTCGAAGCTGCTTGGCGATCACCGCAAGAACTCCGGGAACGACGCGATTGCCGGAAAGACTCACATGGCCCGCAAGTTTCGCTTCGCGAGTGAACTAGAACCCGGAGCCGCCCTCCAAGAATTGTCTTTTCCCGTAGCGTTCCATCTCGTGAAAGCCCGTATATCTTCGAACGTTTGAGAACAAACACTTCACTCTCGCGCCGCACTCCGACCTCGAGAATTGCCCTTCTCCTTGGAAGCACGGATCCCTTGCGACTCCTTGTCGCCCCGGCATGCGCCCTTCGTTTTCCAGGCAAGTGGAAGAAAAACTGATCGGAGTCTGCGCGAGAAAAGAATTCGGCGTACGCTTCCGCCGGCGCGTTGACTGAGCTTCGGGGGACGCTTGATCGGCGGTTGATTCAAACAACTCGTTTCGCGTGCAAAGGTCGAGAAAGCAAAGAGGAGTGGGTGATGGTTTGGTTTCGATCCGGGATTGCCTTGGGTGCGGCTTTTTCCGCTTTTGTTTCCGCGTGGGCCGCGGTCGAACCGGGACCCGACCGGGCGCTGTACGAAGATTTCGGCGCCGCCCGGCAAGTCGAGCCGGTGGTAGCGACCAATCCCAACAATCCGCTGCACTTGGTGGCCGTCTCTGAAGACAATGCGGAGGTGACCTTCAACGCACCACGAATCCGCATCTATCTCTCAGAAGACGGCGGCGAAATCTGGTCGTCTTCGTTGCTTCCGCAGGGCGAAGGCCGGAACCGGGAAGAACCCTCCGTAACCTTCTGCTCCGACGGAACGATCTTCATTTGTGCGCGGGAGTATGGCGGCGCAGGTGAGGAACAAGCCTTTCCGGTTTTTCGCTCCACCGACGGAGGACAGACTTGGGAAGAACGAACCAAGGCGCAATCTTCGCTAGGAGCACGAGCCTATCCCTCCATCGTCTGTGACGACAGCGGCGGTGCCTATGACGGCCGTCTTCATGTGCGCTATGTCAGCGTAGGCAAGATTTACGCGACCTACTCCGACGATCAGGCAGCGAGTTGGTCCGATCCGGTTCTGGTCTTCCCGGCGGGGCAATTCACTTCGAATTACCCTGGACAGATGGTCATAGGACCATCCGGTGAAGTTTGGATCGGCTATATTCGACAAATCGCACCGAGTGAAATCCGCACGGTCGTGTCCTGGGACGGGGGAGTGACGTGGGAGCCGCCCGAAACGGTCAGCCGTGTAACGGAGGTCCCCAACGCCGACTACTATCGCACATCTCAGCCGACTCTGGCCATCGACCGTAGCGGAGGAGCGAACCACGGCAAAGCCCATATCGTGTTCTCCGACGCCACGACGGGAGACTCCGACTTGCGTTATTCTCAGCGAGACGACTTCCTCGGTTGGCTCCCACCGATCCGCCTCAACGATGATCCCGAGGGCAACGGCAAGGACCAAGACTTCCCGCGCATGGTGGTGGACCCCCGAGGCATCGTCCGCGTCATCTGGCTCGACCACAGAAACGATCCCGGCGACGAATCCATTGAAGTCTGGGGCAAAGTCTCTCGAGACGGCGGACAAAACTTCGAGCCGGATTTTCAGATCAGCGATCGATCCTTTCTCGCCCCGACCGGAAGCAACGCTTTCCTGGGGGACATCATCGGATTGACTGCATCGGATTTCGTTTCGCGGCCGATGTGGCCCGATCGCCGATCCGACGATGGCGATATTTACAGCGCCGCAATCCGCGATTTTCCGCTCGATGAGGTGAGCGGAGTGCGGGTCAGCCAAGACAACGAAACGACGGTCTCCTGGACGAGTCTCGACCCCGTCCATGGTCCGGAAACGGTCTACGCAATGATCAGCGGTACATTGAACGACCTTCGTTTCGACACGGGATACGCCAATGCTGAATGCTTGCAAAGTGATATCGCCGACACGCCCTATGTCGACACCCGCCCCGATCCCTCTCCGGGACGGGGCGTATACTATCTTCTCCAAGCGCGAAAGGCTGACGAGAAGGGCTCTTTCGGCGCGGCCACTTCCCCCGACCCTAGAATCCGACTAGACCTTGCGCCTCCCTGCGCCCCTTGAAGAACCCGGCCGGGGTACAGTTGGGTGCGCATAGGCACGATTGTGTTCATTCATTTGAGAAGCACACCGGCTCAATAGCGGTCGGCTGTGGCGGTTGCCCAGAGACGGCACCATTCTTCCGGTGCCGTGCCGTCTACGAGCGACCCCGACTCCAGCTCGGGATAGATTTCAGCGTAGGAATGAATTTGACCGCTGCACGCTCGGCGGAATATGTGCTCTGCGCACACTTCGGCAGGAGAGCCGAGACCTGCCGCACCGAGAAGTTCCTTGGCAGCCTCCACGGTTTTTCGCTGATAGTGGTGAACGCGCTCGGCCTTGTCCGCTACGACCAGTCCGCGCATCAAACGCCGATTCTGAGTGGCGACTCCCACCGGGCAGTGGTTGGTGTTGCACTTGAGGGCATGGATACAGCCGAGCGCAATCATCATCGCCCGTGCGGAGTTGCAGAGATCGGCTCCGAGCGCGAGCCGGGAGAGTAGGTGAAATCCCGTGAAGACCTTTCCCGAAGCAATGAGCCGAATCTCGCCTCGTATTCCCGCACCGCACAAAGCCGCATGCACAAAGGCCAAACCATCACACAACGGCATTCCCACCGAATTGGAAAACTCCAGTGGAGCCGCTCCGGTTCCGCCCTCCCCTCCGTCGACGGTGATGAAATCCGGCCTCGACCCCGTCTCCAACATCGCCTTGACCACCGAGAGAAAGTGCCGACGACGGCCGACGCAGAGCTTGAAGCCGACGGGCTTGCCATCGCTGAGTTCACGCAATTCATCGACGAAAGCCAACAGCTCCCGCGGCGTCGAAAATGCCACGTGCGCCGGCGGCGAATTCACGTCTTTCCCGACGGGAACGTTGCGAATGCGAGCGATCTCCTCGGTCACCTTCGGCCCGGGCAAGATACCGCCGTGCCCGGGCTTCGCTCCCTGAGAGAGCTTGATCTCGATCATCTTGATTTGCGGCTGCTGCGCCCGCTCGGCGAACGCATCGGGACAGAAGGTACCGTCGGTGCGTCGGCATCCGAAGTAGCCGGTGCCGATCTGCCAAACCAGATCCCCTCCGGGTTCGAGATGGTAGGGACTGATCCCACCCTCGCCGGTGTTCTGGTAGAAGCCGCCCCTTCGTGCACCCGAATTCAGAGCGAGAACCGCATTGGCCGAAAGCGAGCCGAAACTCATCGCCGAGATGTTGAGCAGCGCCGCACGGTAGGGTTGGCGGCATCGCGCGCCACCGATCTTGACCCGGAACTCCTCTTCGGACGGGCTTGCGGGCGCTAGTGAATGGTTGATCCATTCGTAGCCGGAGCGATAGACGTCACGCCGCGTGCCGAAGGGCAGGGTATCGATCTGTCCTTTCGAGCGCTGGTAAACGATGGCGCGCTTCTCACGACTGATGGGGTTTTCTTCCTGGTCCGACTCCACGAAGTATTGCCGAATCTCCGGACGCATCGACTCCAAGACGTAGCGTAGATGCCCCAGAACGGGGAAGTTCCTGCGAATGCTGTGACTGGTTTGCACCATGTCGAGCACTCCAACGATGATGAAAACCGCAATCGGCAGGAAGCTCCACCCGGCTGCGGGCCACCGCAGCGTAGCGCCGCCGGCAAGAATGACGAGAATGATCGAAATGCCGGCCCAGACCGTGCGAGACCAATGTTCGATGAATCCCGGCACGCGTGAGGGGTAGGGCGCGTGCGCTGGTCGAGTGGACCGCCGGCTGGAAGAAGTCATGGAAGGATTCTACTCCCCAACGAGCGCCATGACGCTACGGCGCCGATCCGCCTCCTCTCTCGAGTGCGCATTCGGTTCTGCGCATGAAACCTTTACGGAAGGCAGGATGTGGGGGCGGTGTTGATGGAGCGATCTCGGGGCCGCAACTGGCCGGGCCGTCGTGAATCGTAGCTACGGGCTCCCCGGTCGTCGTTGACGCGTACGAGGTACCAGAATGCAGTTCCGATGTCGGGATTCCCGCTTTCGTCGGGCCAACGAGTATCCGGCAGATCGTCCGCCAAGCAGCGTTCGACCGTAGGCGTAAAGTCGCCGCGCAACTCGCGCAGCAAGCTGAGACGCCCCCAAAGCAGATCGTAACTCGCACCGATCGGAGTCCAGGAAAACTCCCCTGGATGGACGGTCAGAGTGCTTACGGGCACCGTTCCGAGATGAATCGTCGGGTTGTAGGTACAGGTTTCGACATTCGCATTGCACTCCGCCGGCTGTTCTGCCACACCGACGAAGAGCTGGGGTGATTCGTCTTCGGATGCGACGCAAAGCCAACCTTCCTCCGGTCGACTCAGATCGGCATCTGCCGTCACGCCCACGCCGTGCTGAAGATTGATGTCCTCAGCGAGGGCTTCCGCCAAGCGGAAAGGACCGGCACCGAAGGGGGTGACCGGGGGAGCACTCAGGTTTTCGGCCTCGAAACCGGGTGTGTCGGGATTGCTTTCGACCCCCCAGGAGTACCGCACCTCTTGGGACTCTCCGTGGATCTCGTAGCGGTAGCCCTCGCAAGGGGTCGGAGCCACGCCTCCTTCGCTGAGAAGAGCCGGACCATCGGTGCCGGGAATCACCTCGTAGGCTTCGCCGGGCCGAACGTCGAAGTTGGCCGACGGAGGTGAACCCTCGAAGTAGGTGGTCAATGTTCCATCGCAGTTTCGACGGCTCACGCGACTGCCATCGGGCAGCAACCCGAGCAGCATGCTGGCCTTCTTGACGAAGGAATTCTGAGGCAGTGAGATCAGATAGATCTGATTCATACGCAGCATCACTTCCGTATCCGCGTCATCGCCGAAGATGTTGATTCGCCGCGGATCGTTGCTGACGACCTCAAATCCCTCTCCCGGCTCGACGCAAAAGCACGCGCTCTGGCACAACTCCGCACCCGGTTCGATGCCGATATCGCCATTGGGCAGCGTGCAAGTCGTGCCGTCCCAGGAATAGGATTCCGCGCCACCGTCATGGGGGAAGCGTTTGCTCACCCTCGACGCGCCGGGTACGAAGTCGAAGAGTTCCTCCGCCGAATCGATCCCGCTGTAGGCCGGCAGAGAAATCCAGTGGACGTTGTCGGAGCAGTTTCGCAGATCGAGACAGGTCAGAGCGTCGCAGCCCGCAGTCCATGAAACATCATCCTGCGCCATGGCGACCGATCCGGCTTGAGCTGCCAAGAACATGAACGAGAGACTCGTCGAGACGCTGAACACCGTTCGAGCTTTCGACCGCTGCGCGGCACCGTCGTGAAAAGCCTTCTTCGATCCAAACATGGCATCATCCTTCGGCCGGCCCCGACGCTCGAAGTCTGCTCTCCCCTTCGGCTCGAGAGCGAGGCCGTTTGGTGTGCACCCATCGCTCATGAACACCCTAACCGGGAAGGATAAGGAAAAGGAGTCGGGGAAACGTCCTCCATCCCAAAGATGAAACCGCTGCCCTCGAGTCGCGACCGAACTCACTGCCGTCCCGTCGGCGATCCGGGTTGGCCGACACCTTGCTCGCCGGCATATCGAGCGACGTCGGTGTGGCGATGCCGCAGACTTCGTCCTTGGTGCGCAGGGAAGCCGCTGCGTACCTACCACGCCGGTTGCTCAACCGGAGCTTCCCCAACGCACCCATGCCGCACGGCAGGAACTCGCGGCGCCGCGGGTTGTCCGAATTCGCGCTGCGGCTCGCGTCTTTCCACCACACAAAGTCCTAGCCCCGGCTCCACGATCGGCGTACTGTCATTTAGGCCGCGAACCATCGAATCGGCCGCTGTTGTGGTTGGGGATTGTCGAAGTACAGCCTTCGGATGAGATCTGCCGTTGCTGGACTCGACATCGGTACGAGATACGAGGAGGGGATTCCGTGAAGAGTTTATTGAGTGTTGGGTTGTCGAGTGTCGGGGCCATGGTATTTCTTCTCGCTCTCGGCCATTCGGCCACCGATGCCGCCGAAGCGCGCTACGCGGATTCGTGGATCCTGGTGCGCATGGTCGCGGCCCTCGATGAAGATGCCGCCGGTCGCCCCGTTCTAGGCCCCGTCACCGCCGCTTTCGATCTGGCGATCAAGGAAGCCGGCGTGACCCGTGCGGAACTCGCGCTGGGAGCTTCTGCCGAGAACGTCACCGATCGGCGAAAATGGATCCGTTTCGGATTCGATCGAACCTACAGGTTTCATCTTCGACCAGGAAACGATATCCCAGCCATTGTCGATCGATTCCAACGGCTCCCCGTCGTGGAGTGGGCTGAACCCGACTTCATCGGCAAGGGCTCGGCCCTTCCCAACGACCCCCGCTTCTCCGACCAAGAGTATTTCGACCAGCCCTCCGATGCCGATGTCGATGCACCGGAAGCATGGGACCGAACGGTCGGCAGCGCCCGGGTGATTGCCGCCGTGTTGGATACCGGAATCGATTCCAACCACGAGGATTTCGCTGGAAAAGCCGTTGCCGGCTACGACTTCGCGAACAACGATTCCAACCCCGAAGACGACCATGGGCACGGCTCGAATGTGGCCTCGATTCTCGGAGCGACCACGAACAATTCGGTGGGAATCGCCGGCACCTGCTGGAATTGCAAGATCATGCCGATCAAAGCGCTCAACTCCGAGAACTGGGGGTACTACTCGTGGTGGGCCGACGGTCTCGTCTGGGCAACCGACAACGGCGCAAGAGTGATCAACATGAGCATGGGTGGCGACAGTCCATCTCAAACTCTCCTCGATGGAATCGTCTATGCCACGGATGCGGGTTGTGTCGTCGCTGCAAGCATGATGAACGAGAACAGCAACGTTCCCTATTACCCGGCTGCCTATTCCGAAACCATCGCCGTCGCGGCGACCGATCCCAACGACCTTCGAGCCGAACCCTTCTGCTGGGGCGGAGGCAGCAGCTACGGCAACCACGTCGATGTCACGGCTCCGGGTGAGTGGATTCTCGGTGTGGCGATGGGTGGAGGCTACAACTACTGGTGTGGAACCAGCCAGGCAACGCCGATCGTCACGGGTCTGGCAGGCCTGATTCAGAGCATGCTTCCTTCAGCCGGGAGAGAGGAGATTCGCCACCTGATTCAATCAGGGGCCGAAGATCAGGTCGGACGCCCTTCCGAGGATACTCCCGGCTTCGATATCTACCATGGCTGGGGGAGGATCAACGCGGACCGTACGCTGAGCGCAGTCGAGAGCATGGCCAGCCTGCGCGTTGCCGGCAAAGAGTCGACACGACCGTACTTGAACGTCGCCAACCCACTCGCCGACTCCTACGACTTCATTCGCGGAGACCTCGCGTCGCTAGCGGAGTCGAGCGCAGGAGTCGACCTAGGAACGGTTCTCTGCCTCGAGAACGATTCGACCGACCCGGACACCACCGGGAACGAGGACACCGGATCGCCCGCTGCCGGCGCGGCGTTCTTCTACCTCGCGCGTTTCAACTCAGCGCCCGGCGCGGGTTCCTATGGCGGATCTTCGATGAATCGTGACCGCATACCGGCTGCCGCAGACTGCTCCCCCTGAGCACGAATGGTGCCTAGCCCGCCGTTTCCCTTCAGGCGGTCGGATCTCTGCAACACGTCGCGGTGATTCGCCTGATTTCGAAAAGGTATCGGAGTATCCGCCATGGTTTGACTCCA
>JALUUK010000625.1 GCA_027021395.1 Acidobacteriota bacterium | reverse complement strand
GAGCATGTCACACAGCTTCAGCACGGACCTTCGTGGACGGGGTTGACGTCCCCACACGTGGTGTAAATTGCGATGGTAGCGCGGGCTGAGCGGAGCCCCGCGTAGCTCAGGCGAAGCCCGCGCGGGCGGCAAGCTGAGTGGTCATTGTGGTTCTCCGGCTAGGATTGAGTTTCGCGATTCGATCCAGGCGAGGGAGATGGACCCACAATGACCGACGACAGAATGGCGCTCAAGGCGCTCCTTGAAAAGGCCTCTGACAACGAACTCCTGGCCGAGATGCTGGCCTTTGTCGCCAACCGCTTGACGGCGCTCGACGTCAACGGGCTCTGCAACGCCGACGCCCACGAGCGCTCGGAGGGACGCACCAACGACCGCAACGGCTATCGCGACCGGGCTTGGCAGACCCGCGCCGGCAGTGTCGCTCTCAAGGTGCCGAAGCTCAGGAAGGGCTCCTACTTTCCGGAGTTTCTGGAACCCCGTCGCGCAGCCGAGAAGGCTTTGACGGCCGTCATCCAGGAAGCGTATGTCCAGGGGCTCTCAACCCGCTCGGTCGATGATCTCGTCAAGGCCATGGGCATGACGGGCATCTCCAAGAGCCAGGTCTCCAGGCTCTGCGCCGAGATCGATGAGCGGGTGAACGCATTCCTCAACCGCCCCCTCGAAGGCGAATGGCCCTACCTCTGGCTAGACGCCACGTACCTGAAGGTGCGTAGAGGCGGGCGCATCGTCTCGGTCGCCGCAATAGTCGCTGTCGCGGTCAACACGGACGGACGCCGTGAGGTGCTGGGGCTCGCCGTGATGCCCTCGGAGGCGGAAGCCTTCTGGGATGAGTTCCTGCGCTCGCTCGCCGACAGGGGCTTGCGCGGTGTCAGGCTCATCATCGCCGATGATCACAGGGGCCTCAAAGCGGCCGCGGCCAAGGTCCTCGGCGCAACCACCCAGCGCTGTCGCGTCCATTTCATGAGGAACGCGCTGGCCTGCGTCGGCAGGCGAGACAAGGCCATCGTCACGGCCGCGCTCAGGTCCGCATTCGACGCCGACACCCTCGAGGCGGCAAAAGAGCAATGGGCGAAGCTGATCGAAGCCTTCGGAAACCGCCACGCCAAACTCGCCGAGCTGATGGAGCGTGCGGAGGACGACGTCCTCGCCTACAAGGGCTTCCCCGAGAGCCACTGGCGCCAGATCCATTCGACCAACCCGCTCGAACGCCTCAACAAGGAGATTAAGCGGCGCACCAACGTGATCGGCATCTTCCCCAACGAAGCCGCCATCGTTCGCCTCACGGGCGCCTTGATGCTGGAGCAGAACGACGAATGGGCCGTCACCCGGCGCTACATGACCCTGGAAACCGTGGCCAAGGTCTGCCATGATGGCGCCCTGGATGCCGCGCAGATCGCATCCATATGAACCGGCTCAAACCAAGGCCGGAGAGCCAAATTTACACCACTCCCCGGGACACGACCGTAAGGCGTTCGAAATTAGTGTATTTAGTAAACTGTCACTGTAATTAAGTCCGCGTGGCCGAGGCGGAGGAAATACCTGGGAGGAACAACTTATGATCACACACTATGGGCTTTTCTGGTCTGAGCGTGACGTCTTTTGGGGGCGCCCGAAGAATCCGGGCAAATTGCTGGGCAGAGAGAAAACGCCACTTGGCAGAAAAGGCGCGCCAACCAAAACTGAACGCGACAA
>JALUUK010000624.1 GCA_027021395.1 Acidobacteriota bacterium | reverse complement strand
AGATTCAGCCCGATGACGTCGCCTTGCGCGCGAATTTCGCCACGATCGACAAGAACGGAGTCATCACCGATCGCCGAGCAGGCAGGATCCGCGAGGGCGCGAGAAACCTGCTCAATGCGCTCACCGCCCTATCCGTTCCCTCGCGCAGCGATCCGGACGTGCGGGTTCTGGTCGGCCTTGGAACCGAGCACCGACTCGCCGTCATTCTGCGCGGGAAGAACCTCTCCTCGGATATCAGCGGATCGGATCCGGGTGACGGAGCCGTGCCCTGCCGGCCCTTGGTTCCTCGTCCGAACGATACCGGCGATGCCGACGCGTCTCGTACAGCTCGTATTCTCGCACTCTTCGAGCAACAAGCCCGCGACATCCTGGCGAAACATCCAATCAACAAGGAGCGCATATCGAAGGGACTTCCGCCGGCCAACATTCTGCTGACGCGGGGCGCGGGGAGAATACACTCGCTCGTCCCTCTGGAGGAAAACGGCCGCAAGCTGCACGTCTCCTGCATCAGCGGCGACCGCACGGTACGAGGCATCGCGAGATGGCTCGGTGCAGAGACGGTTCATAAGCGGAGCATGACCGCCAACCTCGACACGGATCTCGATGCAAAGTTCATGGCGGCGGAGAAGAAATTGCGCGGAAACGATCTGGTCATGGTTCACATCAAAGGCGCCGACATTGCCGGGCATGACTGCAAACCGGAAAAAAAAGTCGAATTCCTCGAAAAAATCGACCAAGCCCTCGCTTCCTTTCTCGACTCGCACCAGAAACCTCTGTGCGTCGCCATCGCCTCCGACCACGCGACGGTCTCCGAGAGCGGACAACACGCCGCCGATCCTTCTCCGATCCTGATCTGGGGCCCGGGCGTCGATGCGGACCGATGCGAGAGATTCGACGAAGTTTCCACCGCGGGCGGCATCCTCGGGCGCATTCCGCTCGAAAGCCTGATCCGGCGCCTCTACCGGCTGACTTGAATGAGCAAGAAAAAACGCATCGTTCTCGTCGAAGATGAGCCCGATATCTCCGAGACCATCGAATTCAAACTTGGAAGCGAAGGGTTCGACGTCGTCGTCTACGATCGCGGAGATGAAGCGCTCGAAGCCATCCTCCGCGCGCCTCCCGATCTCGTTTTGCTCGATCTCATGCTGCCGGGCATGGACGGCGTCGACGTTTGCCGGCGGCTCAAGTCGACCAAGCAAACCCGCTCACTGCCGATCATCATGCTGACCGCACGCGGAAGGGAGGAAGACCGTATCGTCGGACTCGAGGTCGGCGCCGATGATTACATCACGAAGCCCTTCTCCCCTCGCGAGATGGTGCTCCGTGTTCGCGCCGTCCTTCGACGATCCGAGATTCGCGGGACAGACGTTGCGCGCGTCCTTGAAGTCGGCATCATCCGGATCGATACGGATGCACACACCGTTTCCGTTGCAGATGAACAGGTCTCGCTGACTGCGACGGAGTTCCGACTCCTCGAATTCTTGATGAGCCGAGCGGGGCGCGTCCAGCATCGCGATGCACTGCTGCGCGACGTCTGGGACTATGCCGACGATGTCGACAGCCGAACGGTCGATACTCACATCCGACGGCTTCGCCGAAAACTCGGTCGGGCCGCAAATGCGATCGAAACCATCGTCGGCATAGGATATCGCTTGCGGCGAGAGTTCTGACCTCGAGTCTTCATGAATGATCCAGGCAAAATGACCCTCCGTGCGCATCTCCTGCTGGCGCTGGCAGCCACTTCTCTGTTGATCGCTCTCGCCATCGGCATCACGGGCAGCGCCCTTCTGCGGGAAGCCGTGGCCGAGCGCTACCACGAGCGACTCGAGGCCGAGTCGGCACTCTTGGCCGAAGAGGCCTCGCGCATCGCCGACATTCGAGAAGCCCGAACTCTTGCGCGCGCCTGGTCGAAGCATCTCGGCTTGCGCGTGACTCTGATCGATTCTACGGGCGTCGTCATCGCCGACTCTTCCATCGAAGAAGCGGCGCTCGGGCAGATGGACAACCACGCGAATCGACCGGAAGTCGTACAAGCCCGAAATGAAGAGATCGGCAAGAGCAAGCGACTTTCCGCTAGCACCAGAGAGCAGTTCTTTTATCTCGCTCGCAAGATCACCGCCGGCAAGATCGTAGCGTTCGTCCGCATGGCCCTGCCCGTCGATGTCGTCAAGAAGACGCAAGCGCACTACGTCTCCTGGCTGATGGCCGCGTGCTTGGCGGCGCTGCTGCTGGTTGCAACCGTAACGCTCGTGATGACCGCCCGTTGGACACGGCCGATCGAAAAGTTGACCCACGACGCTCTACAAGTTGCTGCAGGCGGACTCGAGCACGAAATCTCTGCGGAAGGAACCCGCGAGGTGTTGAGATTGAGCGCCGCGCTGCGCGAAATGCAATCCTCACTTCGAGACCGTATCGGGCAGATCCACAGGGAACGCTCACTGCTTTCATCCACGCTTCACAGCATGAGCGAGGGTCTAGTCGTGGCGGATGATGGGGGTCGCATCCTTCTAGCAAGCGAAGCCGTCTCGAGGGCGGGCCTCGTCAAGCGCTCTGCTCTCGGCCTACCCCTGAACGAAGCGGTGATCCATCCGGAACTTCGCTCATTGATGAGCGCGCATCTACAGTCCGGAAAGTTTGTGGAAGAACGGATAGCGGACCACTCCGCTACCGGACGCTCGTTTCTCGTCAAGCTGACCCCCTTCGATCTCGATGGACGCGATTCGCCGAATTCCGGCACGGTGGCATTGATTCTCGACATGACTTCGGTGGAGTCGCTCGAGCGCATGCGCTCTCAGTTCATCGCCGATCTGACTCACGAATTGAGAACGCCTCTCACTTCGATCATCGCCTCTTCCGAAACTCTGATCGATCAGCGCGACGGCAACGAGCAGACGACACGACGCTTCCTCGAACTGATGCACCGCCAAGCCTCCCGCATGGCCGCGCTCGTCTCCGATCTGGCCGACCTTTCTTCCATCGAGTCCGGAGCCGTCAAGTTGACGCTCGAGCCGGTGGATGTCGGCGACCTGCTCGAAGACCTGCGCAAACAGCTTCAGCCGCAAGTTCACGCCAAGGCTCTCCGCTTCGACCTACGAATCGACGATGCAGTCGTGGTACGCGCCGACCCCTACCGGCTAGAGCAGATCTGCATGAATCTCGCAGAAAATGCAATCAAGTTCAATCGAGATGGCGGATCTCTGACCATCTCCGCCCGAATGATCGGATCCGAGGCCGAGATCATCTTCGAAGATACGGGCATCGGCATTCCCGAAGCCTCGCTCGAGAAGATCTTCCAGCGCCTCTACCAGGTCGATCCCGCGCGATCCGGCGCGGAAAGCGGCACGGGCCTAGGACTTTCCATCGTCAAGCACCTCGTTCGCCTGCTCGGCGGGGCGATCTCCGTCGATTCCGATCTCGGGAAGGGCACGCGCTTCGTCGTCCGTCTCCCGGGTGGGACTTCGCCGACCCAAGAGAGCCCATCCTCCTGAATCCGTTGGACTTCCCGATTTTCGGAACGCGTGCGAGCTTGGGAAGTGACAATCGAGTGACAAAGGTCGCCAAGGGGTGCCGGGGCGCCAAAGAGCGGTATCCTGCCCCATCCAAATAGGGAAGATTGAAGCCATGAAGATTCTCAGCTCTCGCTCGTCGTTCGTGCTCGCCGTAGTCGTTGCGATATCCCTGCTCTTTGCGGGCTGCGGAGGCGGCTCATCTTCGCGGGCCGTCATCCAGAACAAGGGATCCGATACGCTGGTCAATGTGGCCCAGGCCTGGGCGGAACACTACAAGATCGTCAATCCCAACGTAGCCATCGCCATCAGCGGTGGAGGATCCGGCACGGGAATTTCCGCGCTGATCAACGGCACCGTCGACATTGCCAACTCCAGCCGCCGGTTGAAGGAGAAAGAGATCGAGATGGCCCACACTCACGGGGTCGATCCGGTCGAGCACATCGTCGGCTACGACGCGCTCGCTATTTTCCTGCATGCCGACAATCCGCTCGATGCCATGACCATCGAGCAACTCCGGGATATCTACGGCGAAGGCGGAAAAATCGAATCTTGGAGCCAGCTCGGCGTCGAGAACACGAAATGCGAAAGCGACGAGATCGTTCGGATCAGCCGGCAGAACAATTCCGGAACCTATGCCTACTTCAAGAAAGCCGTTCTTGGTGACGCGGAATACAAGCTCGGATCGCGGGACATGCATGGATCGAAAGACGTCGAGGACATCGTCGGCAGAACTCCCTGCGCCATCGGCTACAGCGGCCTCGCCTACGCCACCGATCATATCAAGCTCCCCTGCATACGTACGGCGGAATCGGAAGAGTGCGTCACCCCCACCGTCGAAAGCGCCGCCGACCGCAGCTATCCCATCGCCCGCCCACTGCTGATGTACACCCCCGGCGAACCGACGGGCGCCGTCAAGGAATACCTCGACTGGGTCTTGAGCGACGAGGGACAATGCATCCTCAAGAAGAAGGGCTATGCCCCCGTCCGTCAATTGACTTGCCCGTGAGGGTGAGAGTTTCCCGCTCGTCGACCCCTCTGCTTAGGAGAAGGTGCGCATGTCTCACTACGAGGAACGCCTCGCAAGCGACATCAAGAAGATCAAAGAGCATTTCCAATCGACTTGCTCTCTCGTCGAACGTGGACTCGACCAGTCGATCCATGCCCTGCTCAGCGGTGACGACAAACTTGCCTACGAGACGGCGCTCGGCGACATGCCGATCAATCGCTCGGTCCGCGAGATGGACCGACTATGCCACGCCTTCGTGGCCCGCCACCTTCCGAGCGCCGGTCACCTCCGATTCATTTCCTCCTTGCTCAAACTGAACCAAGAGATCGAGAGAATCGGGGACTACGCGGTCACGATCTGCCGGGCATCCGTGCGGCTGTCCAAGCACGCGCCGGAGACCGTCGCCAGAGACATCGAACTCATCTCCCACCAAGCGAGGCGAGTTCTCTCTCAAGCCATCACCGCTTTTCTCGACGAAAACCCCGAGATGGCGCAAGGTTCGATGGGCATGGCCGAACAGGTCAATGACACCTACACGAAGGTGTTTCGCGATCTGCTGCGCGAAGGCGACAAACACAAACGCCCCCTCGAAGATCTTTTCACGCTCTTGATCATCTTCAACCGAATCAGCCGTGTCAGTGATCGCGCCAAGAATATCTGTGAAGAGACCGTCTTTGCATATACCGGAGAAACCAAAGCATCCAAGGTCTATCGCATTCTCTTCATCGACGAAAAGAACGACTGCGCCAGTCTGATCGCCGAAGCCATCGCACGACGCGCATTCCCGGAAAGCGGCGAATATAGCAGCGCCGGATGGGCTCCGGCCGAATCGCTTGCTCCGGGAGTCGCAGAGCAGATCCAAAGCAAAGGACTTGATCTCGCCGCACTCGAGCCCTCCCCACTAGTTGCCAGCTACGACTTTCTCGTAGACACGCACGTCATCGTCAGCCTCGGCGGCGATGCAAGAAAGCACCTCGAGGAGATCCCGTTCAAGACGATCTACCTCGAGTGGGACCTCGGAACCTACGACAAGAATGAAGATCTATCTCCCCTCTTCCAGGGGCTTTCCACCAAGATCAATGCCTTGATGGAAACGCTTCAAGGTCCGGGAGCCGGCTGAAATGACTTCAACAGAGCTCGTTCCGAGCGAGCAGCCGCCTGCGAATCGCCCTGCTCCTGATCGACGAAACATCGCGTGGTATGTCGACAAGGCCGTCTTCTATTTGGTCTTTCTCGCCGGCGTATCCGCGATCGTCTTCATCATCAGTATTTTTGTGTTCATCTCCAAGGAAGGCCTAGGCTTTGCGCTCTTCCGCTTGAACCTCGTCGAGTTCTTCACTTCGATCTACTGGCGTCCGACCTCCGAGAACAACCCGACCTACGGCGCGCTCGCGCTGATCGTGGGGACCACCTGTGTCACCGGACTGGCCATGCTCGTTTCCGTACCGTTCTCGATCGGTGCGGCGATCTACATCGGCGAGTTCGCTACCGGCCGAGTCCGCGAATCGCTCAAGGTTCTCGTCGAGATGCTCGCGGCGATCCCCTCGGTGGTCTGGGGGTTCATCGGCCTATCGATCATGAATCCGCTGATCATCGATCTCTTCAACATCCCCATCGGCCTCAATGTGCTCAACTCCGGGCTCATCCTCGGTTTGATGGCTGCGCCGATCATGACCACGATCGCCGAAGACGCGCTCAAGGCGGTGCCCGACCACTACCGCGAAGCGGCCGAGGCCATGGGCGCAACGCGATGGCAGGTGATTTTCAAGGTCGTGCTTCCCGCGGCCAAGAACGGCCTCGTCGCCGCCGTCCTGCTCGGCGTCGGACGCGGCTTCGGCGAGACCATGGCCGTACTGATGGCCAGCGGCCATTCCATCAACATCCCCACCAGCGTTTTCGACTCCGTCAGGGCTCTCACCGCCACCATCGCGGCGGAACTCGGCGAAACCGCCGTCGGTTCGGACCACTACCAAGTCCTCTTTACGCTGGGAATTCTTCTCTTTATCGTGACCTTCGCGATCAATCTCACCGCCGACATCATCGTGCGCGGCATCAGGAAGCGATGATGCGGACTTTCGAGAAATAAATGTTCGAAACCACGGGACTCAATAAGAAGAACCATCGGGTAGAGAAGCTCTTCCGCATTCTCTTCCTGATGATGACGTTGCTTTTGATCATCCCCGTGCTGATCATCCTCGCGATGTTGGTCTATCGTGGAGGCCCGGCGATCTCGGCGACGTTCTTGTTCTCCGATCCGACCAACGGCATGACCGAAGGGGGCATCTTTCCCGCACTGGTCGGCACCATCTGGCTGGTCAGCGTCGCACTGCTGGTCTCCGTACCCATTGGAGTCGCCTCGGCGATCTACCTCAGCGAATACGCGCCCGACAACTGGATGACCCGCCTGATCAACCTCGCCATCATCAATCTTGCCGGGGTTCCATCGATCGTGCACGCGCTCTTCGGGGTCGGGGCTTTCGTACTTTTCATGGGCTTCGGTACGAGTATCTTGGCCGCGAGCCTCACGCTTGCGGTGCTCACCATGCCCGTCGTCATCGTCGCGACACGTGAGTCCTTACAAAGCGTACCACGGGAATTTCGTGAAGCCTGTTGGAGCATGGGCGCCACGCGATGGCAGACCATCCGCAAGGTCGTTCTACCGAACTCGATCAGCGGAATACTCACCGGCGTGATTCTCGAAGTTTCGCGAACGGCGGGTGAAACCGCTCCGATCATGTTCACCGGTGCCGCATTTTTCCTGCCGTTTCTCCCTCAGGGTGTCTACGACCAGACGATGGCGCTTTCTCTGCATCTCTTCGTGGTATCGACCCAGGTTCCCGGAGTTCCCAGCGAAGTGCCTTTCGGCGTGGCCTTGGTCCTGATCGCGCTCGTGCTCGCCATGAATTCGCTATCGATCGCCTTCCGCTTCTATCTGAGAGGGAAGAAAAAGTGGTAAACCCTGCAGAATCCTCCTCCCCGACTGCGGTCGCGCCGAAGCTCGAGATCGGCAATCTTTCGATTGCTTACGGCGAGAAGAAGGCGCTGAGCGATGTCAGCTTCTCAGTGGCCCGCAACGAGATCTTCAGCATCATCGGACCGGCCAACAGCGGCAAGACTTCCCTGCTGCGCGCCATCACTCGCATGAGCGAGTTCACTCCTTCGATGCGAGTCCACGGTCGGATCGAAATCGATGGGCGGGATGTCCATGCGTGGCGCAATGTCTTTGCCTTGCGCCAAAGAATCGGTGTGGTCTTTCCTCTTCCGGTGGGACTGCCGATGAGCATCTACGAAAACGTCGCCTTCTCGCCGCGTCTTCGAGGCATCCGCAAGAAGAGCGATCTCGACGAGATCGTCGAGCGCTGCTTGCGCCGCGCTGCGCTTTGGGATGAGGTCAAGGATCGCCTCCGCAACCTCGGCTCCCTGCTTTCCGGAGGCCAG
>JALUUK010000623.1 GCA_027021395.1 Acidobacteriota bacterium | reverse complement strand
CGACGAGGTCGCCATGGACTTTGTGAACGCGGTCGCCAAATGACGGGAACCTACGTCGTCACCGGGGCTTTCGGCTATTCGGGGAAGTCCATAGCTCGGCGTCTACTCGACGAAGGTCATACGGTCCGGACTCTCACCGATTCTCCGCGACGAGCGCATGGCTTCGGAGATCGCATCGCCGCATCGCCGTTCCACTTCGATGATCCACGGGCCCTGACGGCATCGCTCGAGGGTGCCGATGTGCTCATCAATACCTACTGGGTTCGTTTCGATCATCGCGATTTCACTCATGCGCTTGCGGTCGAAAACACTCTGGCCCTGTTTTCGGCGGCCCGTGCGGCGGGAATCGGCCGGGTGGTTCATATCAGCATCACCAATCCCTCGCTCGATTCGCCTCTGCCGTATTTCCGCGGCAAGGCCCAACTCGAGCGCGCGCTCGAGGAATCGGGTCTGCCGCATTCCGTGCTCAGGCCCGCCGTGCTCTTCGGTCGCGAGGATATCTTGATCAACAACATCGCTTGGGCTCTTCGCCGCTTCCCCGTTTTCGGGGTGTTCGGCGACGGCGAGTACGGAATCCAGCCGATCCATGTCGACGATCTTGCGGATCTGGCCGTTTCGGAAAGCAAGCAAGTCGGAAGGCGGGTGATCGATGCCATCGGGCCGGAGACCTTTATTTTTCGAGGCTTGGTCGAAGAGATCGGCAGCGCCATCGGCAAGCCGAGGCGCATCGTATCCGTACGTCCTTCCTTGGCCTATCTCGCAACGTCGATCCTCGGCCGCATGCTCAACGACGTTCTCTTGACGAGGGAAGAGATCGAAGGCCTGATGAGGGGTCTTCTGTGCACGCATTCCCGACCAACAGGGGAGACGAGGCTCAGCGAGTGGGCGCGGAGCCATGCGGATACACTCGGGGTCCGCTATGCGGCGGAACTCGCACGCCGCCGGAATCGCCTCCAAGCCTATGAGGATCTCTAAGCGCACGAGGCCGCGGACGGTGAGCGCATCGCTCGTGCTAAGATTCCCACGAAGCGGCGGAAGCCAAGCGCGGAAGAGGAGAGGCGCGGAAGAGGAGAGCGAGACCCGGTGCGTTCTTCATCGGAACACCAACCCCCAAACCATTCGACGGTCAAATACAGTGTCTTCAGAGATTCCGATACCGAAGATGTGGTGCGCGTGCTCGGTCGGACTTTTAGTCGATACGACCCCCCCGCGGTTGCAGCGGGTTTGACCTCGGGCGACTTCGAATTCTTCGTTCGGTTGTTTTGCCCCCAAGCGGCGGCAGATGCTTTGAGCGTCGTGGCGAGAACGGAAGCGACCGGAGAAGTGCTCGGAGCGCTGATCACGGAAGATAGTCGTGCGAGCGTTCAGCCTGAAGGGATGAATCGCTTGAGTCCCAATTTTGCTCCCATCTTCGATCTCTTGAGCGGTATGGATGAGGAATATCGGCGCGGGCAGGCGCCGGCGCCGGGGCAATCGTTGCATCTCTTCCTTCTCGGTGTCGCCGATTTCGCTTCGGGTCGCGGCATCGGACAACGGCTCGTGGCGACTTGCCTCGATCTTGCCGCAAGGAAGGGGTATCGCATGGCCGTCACCGAGGCGACCAGCAAGGCATCTCAGCAGGTCTTTCGCAAGCAAGGCTTTTCGGAGCGGGTTAGACGCTCATACGAAGACTACCGGCACCAAGGCCGCGCCGTCTTCGCCTCGATTGCAGCAGAGGGCGGACCGATTCTCATGGACCGATGGCTGGACCTTTGAGGGGTCGCCGCAGCGGAGATCGCGTCGTCGATCCCGTGCAAGAGGAGTATTCGCAGCTTGCGCACGTCTACGACGACCGATGGAAGCACTACGTACGCGCAACGATCCACGAAACCCTGAAGCGCTTGGAAGTGCGTCCGGGGCTCGAGATTCTGGATGTCGGATGCGGGACGGGAGCATTGCTGAGCGCTCTGGAGCGACGACACCCGAAGCTGATGCTGGCGGGCGTCGATCCCACCATGGCCATGCTCGAAATCGCTCGGAGTCGAGTGTCCGAAAACGTTGCGCTCGAGCAAAGCCGCGCGGAGAGTCTTCCCTTCGATGGAGCATCGTTCGACGTCGTCTTGTCATGCAGCATGTTCCACTACGTTCGCAGGCCGCTTCTCGCCCTAGAGGAGATGAAACGCGTGTTGAAGCCGGGAGGGCGGCTCGTGCTCACCGATTGGTGTGACGACTATCTCGCCTGCAAGATCTGCGATCTTTTCCTCAGGTGGTTCAACGAGGCTCATCACAAGACCTATGGTCGGGCGGAATGCCAAAGGCTATTGGCCGCAGCAGGCTTCGATCGAATCGACATCGAGGTGTACAAGATCGACTGGCTCTGGGGCATGATGACGGCCACCGCCGAAAAGAAGACGACCGCGGAGAAGAGATCCTGAGTCTTTCATCCCATCGACTCTACCGCTGAGCAGAAATACGGCCCGAACCCCTCCCAAACCGGGGTATAAATGCAGCAAGGTTCAACGAAAAACCCGATTCAAGAAGGGAGGTAAGATCATGCAGATCGTGTGGATCGCATTCTCACTGACCGCACTCATCCTGGCTCTCGCGGCCATGGCCGCCCTGAAAGCCGGAAAGACCTCGAGCACGCTACGGATCGTCGGGCGCGCATTGCTGGTGATGGCCTTGGGAACCGCCGTATTCCCGAGCTTCTTGCCGCTGCTCGGTGTTCAGGTCTGGGCTTTTGCATACGGCTTCTTCGTTCTTCTCGTGACGGGGTTTCTGACCGGCTTGACGGCCATGGACGCTCGCTGCAAGGATCGGCAAGGCACGTAACGGCAAGGCGCGCGTCGGAAAACCCGGTATCCTGGGAAGATGAGCAACGAAGAGCAGCAAAGCGAGGAGCCGCTCGAGGACGTCGTTTGCGGAATGGTGGTAGCGAACGACAGCGCATTTCGACATCTCTACGCCGGGCGGGAATATCTCTTTTGCAGCGGACACTGCCTGGGAAAATTTGAGGCGGAGCCGGAGCATTACCTCGGCGGGAAGGCGCAATCGACGGCTGTTCCGGACGATCGCGCTGCGAAGTACACCTGCCCGATGCACCCGGAAGTCATTGAAGATCACCCGGGATCCTGCCCGAAGTGCGGTATGGCTCTCGAGGCGATGACGGTCGGCGTCGAGCAGGACGATACGGAACTCACCGACATGAGCCGGCGCTTTTGGTTCGGAGCACTGCTCTCGCTTCCCGTCTTCGTTCTGGCGATGACGGCCGATCTGGCGCCGGAGTGGTTGCCTGCGATTTTCTCCATGAAGGTGGTGCAGTGGACGCAGTTCGTCTTGGCTACACCGGTGGTTCTCTGGTGCGGATGGCCGTTTTTCGTTCGAGGATGGCAATCGATCCGCACGCGCCACCTCAACATGTTCACCTTGATCGCGCTGGGGGTTTCGGTTGCCTGGATCTTCAGCGTCGTGGCGCTGCTCTTTCCCGAGATTTTCCCGCCGAGCATGCGGAAAAACGGTGTGGTCGGAATCTATTTCGAGGCGGCGGCGGTGATCACCACCTTGGTCTTGCTCGGGCAGGTTCTCGAGCTACGCGCGCGATCTCGCACCAATGCGGCGATCGAGATGTTGCTCGGGCTCGCACCGAAGACGGCGCGTCTCGTGCGGCAGGACGGCACCGAAGAAGACGTGCCTCTCGAAGATGTGCAGCCGGGCGATACCCTGCGGGTTCGGCCCGGAGAAAAAGTTCCGGTCGATGGCGTGGTCGTCGATGGGGAAAGCAACGTCGACGAGTCGATGATCACCGGAGAACCCGTTCCGGTCGCCAAGATCTCCGGCGAGCGACTGATCGGTGCGACGGTGAACGGCACGGGTAGCCTGCTGATGCGTGCCGAGAGGGTCGGTTCCGAAACGCTTCTGTCGCAGATCATCCATATGGTTGCCGAGGCGCAGCGTTCCCGTGCGCCGATCCAAAAGCTGGCGGACGTCGTTTCCGGCTACTTCGTTCCCGCCGTCGTCGCCATCGCGGTCATCGCCTTTGCCGCTTGGTGGTGGGTCGGTCCGGATCCTCGCCTCGCACACGCGGTCGTCAGTGCAGTGGCGGTTTTGATCATCGCATGTCCTTGCGCTCTAGGTCTTGCGACCCCGATTTCCATCATGGTGGGGACGGGAAGGGGGGCGACGGTCGGGATCTTGATCAAGAACGCAGAAGCGCTGGAGGTGATGGAGAAGGTCGATACGGTCGTCGTGGACAAGACCGGGACATTGACCGAGGGAAAGCCGACGCTCGTCGCGGTGCAGGTCGAGCCCGGATTCGAGGAAGAAGAAGTTTTGGGTCTGGCCGCGGGCTTGGAAAAAGCAAGCGAGCATCCTCTCGCCGATGCCGTCGTCCGCGGGGCGGAAAGCCGGCAGATCGCCGTACCCGAGCCCAAACGCTTCGAGTCGATCACCGGCAAGGGCGTCACCGGCGAAGTGGAGGGTCGTCATGTCGCCGTGGGCAGCTTGAAACTTCTCGAGGGTTTGGGGATTGCTGCCGGCGATCTCCGCCGGCAGGCCGAAGAGGAGCGCGCGGCGGGACGAACGGTCATCTTCGTCGCCATCGAGGGGCGCGCAGCCGGTTGGATCGGAGTCGCCGACCCGATCAAGGCTTCCACGCCGGAGGCCATTCGTGACTTGCACGCTGAAGGCATCGAGATCGTCATGCTGACGGGCGATAGCCGGACGACCGCAGAAGCCGTCGCGCAAGAGCTAGGCATCGACGAGGTGCACGCAGAAGTTTTGCCGGAGCAAAAAGCCGACTTGGTCAAACAGCTTCAAAGCGCGGGGCGCATCGTGGCCATGGCCGGCGACGGAATCAACGATGCACCGGCCCTAGCGCAAGCTCAGGTGGGCATCGCCATGGGAACGGGAACCGACGTCGCGATGGAAAGTGCCGGTGTGACCTTGGTGAAAGGCGATCTAAGAGGTCTGGTTCGTGCTCGGCGGCTCAGCCGAGCCACCATGCGCAATATCAGGCACAACCTCTTCTTCGCCTTCGTCTACAACGCCGCGGGAGTGCCGGTCGCGGCGGGGCTGCTCTATCCGTTTTTCGGCATTCTTCTCTCTCCGATGCTGGCCGCTGCGGCCATGAGTTTCTCGTCGGTTTCAGTCATCACCAATTCGCTCAGGCTGCGCTCCGTCTCTCTCGATTGAAATTGTTCGTTGACTTTCGGCCGGAAGATGTCCATAGAATGGCGAGCAACGGGGCGATGGAGATACGGGTATGCGGAGAGCGAACGCGGTTTTCGGGCTGGCACTCTTGTGCTGCGCCTCCCTGTCTATAGTCGCGCAGGCTGAAACATCGGCGAAGCTGCGCGCTCCTTTGGCGGAAGTTCTCGAACGTACGGATTCCGATGCCTTGGTGCCGGTCTACTTCGTTCTGAGCGATCAGCTCAGCGGCGATGCCTTGCGTGCGTACGGTCGGAACGCCGATGACCCCGCCCTTCGCCGCAGGGCGAGAGTCGATGCACTGAAGTCTCACGCGCAAAGAACGCAAGCGCGCTTGCGTCGCGAGGTGGAAGCAGCTCGTCTCGGCGGTCGGGCGCAGCGAGTGAGATTCCTGTGGATCGGCAACATCGTGGCCGCGGATCTGACGAAGGACGAAATCACGCGCCTTGCCGCACTCCCTGAAGTCGCGCATGTCAGCTACTCACCAAAGGTGGATGTTTCGCTCGGTCCGAAGATCTGTCCGGCTCCCGCTCCGCGCCCGTTGCCCGCGCCTTGGCTCCCGCAAGCCCCCGCATCGATCTTGGCGGAGATCGAATGCGGAGTCTCTCTGACACGCGCACCGGAAGTTTGGGACGACCTGGGAAACACGGGCGAAGGGGCGGTGATTGCGGTCATCGACTCGGGTGTTTGTTGGTCCCATTCAGATATCGAAAATCAAATCTGGGTCAATCCCGGTGAAGATCTCGACGGCGACGGCGTCGTGATGGATCCCGACGACGAAAACGGTATCGACGATGACGGCAACGGCTACATCGATGATTTGATCGGCTACGATATCGACAACGGCGACAACGATCCGAACGACGACAACTCGCACGGCTCGCACGTCGCGGGGAGTGTTGCAGGCGACGGGACGGGAGGGTCGCAGACCGGAATGGCGCCGGATGCTCAGATCATGGTGATTCGCGTCGGGTTGCAATTTTCCGACGAGCCTGATGTCTGGGAAGCCATGCAGTATGCGGCCGACAACGGCGCGGATTCGATTTCCATGAGCCTCGGCTGGCCTCACGACCGGAACCCGGATCGGGCGACGTGGCGCACCAACAGCGAAAACACCATCGATGCCGGAACGGCAATGGTCATTGCCGCGGGCAACGAGGGGGCCGGAAACGAGCCCGACAATGTCAGAACACCGGGCGATGTGCCGCGCGTGATCACCGTCGGAGCGGTGGACTGCTCGGACAATATCGCCTCTTTTTCCAGCCGAGGTCCGGTCACCTGGCAGGATGTGCCGGCATACGGAGACCATCCGTACCCACCGGGATTGACCAAGCCGGACGTATCCGGCCCCGGTGTCAATACCAAATCCCACAACCTCTGCGCAGGCTATTCGACCAAGTCGGGGACCTCGATGGCCACGCCTCACGTGGCCGGCGCGGTGGCTTTGATGAAGAGCGCCAATCCCGGGCTGACGCACGACGACCTCAAGGCGATTCTCGAAGATACCTCCGTGGATCTCGGGGCCGCCGGAAAAGACAATGTCTACGGATCCGGTCGCATCGATGCCTATGAGGCCGTTTTGCAGAGCGCGACCTCCGACGGGCGCATTTCCATCAAGGAAACCGTCGTCGCGTGCGCGGATTCAACGCTGAACATCACCGTATCCGATGCGGATCTCAGGGGTTCCGGCACGCTGGACGTCGACGTGAGTTCCGATACCGAGCCCGATGCGGAAATCGTCACTTTGACGGAGACATCGGCGAGTTCGGGTGTGTTCAAGGGCAGCATCATGACGGACCTCGCCGCTCCTGCGCCGGACGGCAAGATTCAGGTCTCCGACGCGGATACGGTGGTTGCGACCTACATCGATGCGGACGACGGCATGGGCGGCACGGAGGTCGTAAAGACCGATGAGGCGACGACCGACTGTCGTGCACCTCGAATCACCGATCCTCGCGCGACGGATATCGATGACACTTCGGCGATCATTCGCTGGGAAACCGACGAGAACGGCGACAGTGTCGTCGACTACGGAACGGTGCGCCCGCCGGATCTTCAGCAGGCGGACTCGGCGCGCGTCACTGAGCACGCCATTCAGCTCAGTGGTCTCGCGGAGTGCACGGTCTACTACTATCAAGTCAGCAGTACGGATTCCTTTGGAAATCAGAGCGTCGATGACAACGGCGGCGTCTACTACTCCTTCGAAACCTATGGGAATTTTCCCGATATCGGAGTGCAGCCGTGCCACCAAGGCCAGATCACGCTCGATCGCACGATCTACTCGTGCTCCGACGAGGTCCTGATCTCGGTCACGGATATCGACTTGAATGCAGACGATACGGTGACGGAAACGGTGACCGTGACGGTGACTTCGACGACCGAATCCGACGGCGAAATCGTGACTCTGACCGAGGACGGCGTCAACAGCGCACGATTCGAAGGGTCGATCACGATGGCCTCGGGTCCGGCAACGGCCGGTGATGGACTATTGCAGTCGGCGGATGACGACCTGATCACCGGGACCTATCACGATGCCGACGATGGTACGGGTTCACCGGCGGTGGATAGCGCAACGTCGAGGGCGGATTGCCTCGGCGCCACGGCTTCGTCGGTTCGAGTGAGCAGGCTTTCACAGGCGTGGGCCGAGGTCAGTTGGGATACCAATGAACCGACGACTTCGAGGCTGGAATACGGCCCCGACGCCCTGCTCGGTACTCTGATCGAAGACACGGAATTGAAGACCTCGCACACCATGTTCATCCATGGTTTCGACGAATGCTCGAGC
>JALUUK010000622.1 GCA_027021395.1 Acidobacteriota bacterium | reverse complement strand
GTTTCTAGGCACGCGCGCCGCCGAATACCCTCGTGGATTCTCGGCTTTCGTCGTACGCCACCTCCTTCCAGCTTTCGATGCCCTGCCGGCTTTCTGGGTCGCTCTTTGTGTGATCTTGATCTTTTCCTGGAAACTCGGCTGGCTTCCCTCCTCCGGCATCTCGGCCTCTACGGGCAGCGCCCTATGGGGCGGCACTTGGTGGAGCGACCGCCTGCTCCATGCCCTGATGCCGGTCCTGGTGCTTGCGATTCCGGGCTGCGCACCCATTGCTCGACATCACTGGACAGCCATGCGGACCGAACTTCGAGCGCCTCACGTGCGCACGGCGCGCGCCTTGGGCCTATCCGAAACACGCGTCGTGTGGTGCCGTGCCGGCCGCGTCGCGTTGCAACCGGCACTCGCCCAGCTCGGTACGGCCATGCCTCTGCTTCTCGGTGGCGCAGTGGTCATCGAAGTCATCTTTTCTTGGCCCGGGCTCGGCCGAGTTCATCAGCGCGCACTCCTAGCGCACGACGTCCCCCTCTCACTCGGCGGACTCGTCTTGATCGGAATCCTGGTCGTGCTCGGTTCGCTTCTCGCAGACCTCGCCGCCGCCTGGGCCGACCCGAGACTGCGTTCCGAACGCGTGCGGCCCTCGAGATGAAAAAAGCCGCGTTCATCTTTCTCGTCATCGCTGCGGCCTCTCTGCTCGGTCCACGACTCGCTCCTTGGGATTTCGACTCCTCACCGAACCCCGCCGCTCTTAGAGCCTTGCCGCCATTGACCGAAGTACCCTACTTCGTTCGTCTCGACGGTTCTCTCATTCCGATTGCCGGCCGCAATCGGCACGAGCCCACGAAAATCGACCGCTCGTGGGAAATCGACGGTGACATCGTCCGCTTTGCCTCGGACTACCGTCGCCTGTCGCTTCCCCTCGAGGAACTCCGAAGAGATGAAAACGGCGCACCGCTGATCATCAATCGACGCTTCTATCTCGGCACCGACGGCCTCGGAAGAGATCTGCTCTCCCGTCTCTTGGCAGGAGCGCCCCACTCGCTGGGAATCGGTGTCGGTGGAGTGATCGGCGCCGGTCTGATCGCATTGCTCATCGGCATCGGCGGGGGGATACGCGAGGGGCTGCTCGATGAAACACTCTCGCGCCTAACGGAAGGAATGTTGGCCATCCCCCGTCTGATGCTGCTGATGGCGCTCGCCGGCTTCTTCTCTCGCGACCCCTTCACCCTAGCGATCATGCTCGCACTGACAGGATGGCCGGCACTCGCCCGCCTCATCCGAGCGCAAACCCGCTCACTCGTTCGCGCCGATTTCATCGCCGCCGCTCACGCCGCAGGCACTCCCCGAGCACGAGTCGTCCTAAGACATCTGCTCCCCGGCCTGCTACCAACGGTGCTCATAGGAGCCGCACTGCGTGTCGGACCGTTCGTCCTGATGGAAGCCTCACTTTCTTTCCTCGGACTCGGCGTACCCTCGCCGTCGGTCTCTTGGGGAAGCATCGTCAGCGACGGGCAGAGCCTTCTCCTTGATGCGTGGTGGATTTCGACCATTCCCGGAATACTCCTTGCCACCACAGTCTGGGCCATCAACTTCGCTGTCCCCCCAGCGTGGCGCGAAGAATGTTAACGCGAAAATGACCGCATGCGGACACACCTGTCCGGCCCGCGAGCACCACGTTTTTCCGCGCCACGCTTTTCCCGCCCAAC
>JALUUK010000621.1 GCA_027021395.1 Acidobacteriota bacterium | reverse complement strand
CGAGAATCGCCGGCGGAGGTCTTGTTGCACGCTGTCAGTGTAAAACAAACACGCGGTCTGGTACAATTGGCTGGTCCGATCGGAGTTTTGCCTCGGAGGAAGCGTCGCACGATGAATGGACGGCAATCAGGTCACCCGCACAGCGGCCATGCGTTCGGTTGGATGCGTGGTCGATCGCGAGAAGGGCTCTGCTGGATCGATCGCCGGGGAATGCTCAAGGCCGGCCTGGCCGGTATCGGTTCGCTTTCACTCGCGTCGCTCTTGGGGCGACGCGCCTCGGCGAAGCCGGCACCGTCGCATCGCAGCGTCATCTTGTTGTGGATGGCGGGCGGACCGAGCCACATCGACATGTGGGATCCGAAACCGGATCGCCCGCCGGAGAACCGCGGTCCGTTCGGTGTGACGCAGACGCGTCTTCCGGGTGTCGCGATCTGCGAGCATCTGCCGCGCCAGGCCGCTATGCTCGATCGCTTCACGATCATCCGCAGTGTCGACGCGAAGAAGAGCAACCATGAACCGAACAAGGTGTTTCAGACCGGCAATCGGGACGCGGCGCCGAGGATCAATCCTCGTGGAGAGCGATACCCGGCCATCGGCTCGATCGTCGCCAAACATGTTGGAGCTCGAGATGCCTCGATGCCCGCCTATGTCACGTTCACCAAATCCCGGTCGCACATCGCAGGGGGAGGCTACCTCGGGAAGGCGTTCGATCCGTTCAACGGCAATCTCGCCGCTCGGTTGCCCGTGTATGACCTTGTCGGAAACGATACGGGCAAGCTGAGCGGCGCGTCGCTGTTTCAACTTCCAGCCGGTTTGACGACCGACCGTATCCGGTCACGCCAGTCACTCCTCCGGCAACTCGATCGGATCCGCCGATCGCTCGACCTGTCCGGAACGATGGACGCCACCGACGCCTATCAGCAACAGGCCGTGGATCTGATCTTGGGCAAGCGAGCTCGGGAGGCGTTTGACTTGAGTCGCGAGCCGGACCGCGTTCACCGGCGGTACGGCCGGCATCTCTGGTGTCAGCAAGCGCTGCTGGCTCGGCGCCTCGTGGAAGCCGGCGTCGCGTTTGTGACGCTCGACTTGAGTTACCACACGGCGTCGGGAACGTGGGATACGCACGGCGACAACATCCCGCCCTACGGCGGCATCAAGAACGGTCTCGGGCCGCTCCTGCCCCTGTTCGATCACCTGATCACGACACTGGTGGGCGACCTCGAAGAACGCGGATTGCTCGACCAGGTCCTCGTCATCGCCATGGGGGAGTTCGGCAGGACGCCGCTGATCGGAACGCAAGGGAGCGTCGACGGGCGCAATCACTGGCCCTATGTGATGTCGATGTGCCTCGCCGGCGGCGGATTGCGGCACGGGCAGGTGATCGGAGCGACGGAAAGCGACGGCGGGCACATTCGCGAGCGGCCGGTGACGCCGGGCGATATCGCCGCCACGATCTACCGCCACATGGGTGTGCCGCTCGATACGACCTATCTCGACAACCAGGGGCGACCGAACCCGGTGGTGCTCGAAAACGGTCAACCGATTCGCGAACTGTTCTGATGGCGGCGGCACGGCACGATGACGAAAAAGCGTTTGCTTGGCTTTGTGACCATCGTGAACGTGGCAACGATGGCCGGCGCCATGCTGTGGCGCCATGTTCGCAGTCGTGAACCGCGCGAAGCGACTGCCGTTGCATGGGA
>JALUUK010000620.1 GCA_027021395.1 Acidobacteriota bacterium | reverse complement strand
AACCACTACGTCGTCTATCGAGGCGAGACTCCCGATTTCATGAGCGGTAATCCCGACCCCTGGGCTGATCAAGTTCAAGACGAGGATTCCACGACGGCCGGAGTGCAGTGGACCGACACCGGAGCACTGGCCACATCAGCTCACTATTTCTATCTCTTCAACGCTGCCAACCTTTGCGGCGAACAATCACCCTAGGCGCGATCCCGCGCTCACTGCGAATGACGGCGAGTGTTGGTCTCGATGCGCCGCAGGAGGTCGCGTATCTCCGTGAGCACCGCCTCGTCCCCTCCTCCGGGGACCGGCGGTGACGTGAGGGCGGGAGTCGTCACACCGCTCACCCCGGCTGCGAGCCGGTCCCTCTGTTCGAGAACTGCTTTGCGAAAGCTCTTCGCGTCGATGATTCCTATCAGATTGACGAGCGCGCCGCCCTGGGGTGAAGACTGCCCGGCCGTTTCGACCTTGAACCCATAGAGCCCGAAATAGCGCATCACCGGCCCTTGAAAAAGCTGTAGATCGGTGATCTTGTCGAGAGGAATCGTGCTCTCGGTCCTGTTGAGGATGCCCTTCTTGATGTCGAGTGTTCTTTCGGTCAACACGCACGAGAGAGAGTCGAGATAGCGATTGATCAGCATCTGCGCCACGACAGCATAGATGATCGCGAGCGGAATCGTCACGATGATCAACGTCAGCATCAACACCGGCTGCCAAATCCAATACGATTTGACACGAGAATCGAAGACTGCTCGTCTTAGGATCTTGGCTTCGCTCATCTCTCGCTCCCTCGCTTTCGACTGCACGATTCTCTTCCACATCATCTTGAAAATCCACCAACCCGCATACGCATGGCCCGAAATCGCCGAGACCGTCCGAAAATCGGACAAATGAAACTCTCGTACCCGAGGGGACGAATTCGAGCACCAACCAGCCGTCGCCTTCTAGCCGACCCCGCAGGCATGCCGCTCGCGGGGGAAAGTGAATTGCCGAGGCGGTGGGGTATTGCGAGTATCCGACGGCTCCCAAACGCTCAGACGCCCGGCTTTCGTGACTTCAGGGAGAAGACCGGCAGCGGCCGGGGGCCCGCGGATCGCGGGGGATCTGCCCGGGGGCCGGGGGGTATTTCGGCCGCAAATTTTCTGCCGCCGAGGCTTCTAGGCACTAATGTTCATGTGTTGACCCGGGATTTCCGGGCGGGCACGGAGTGTGTCGTGGATCTGGCCTATCCACAAATCGGCGCCGGCTTGATGCTGTTCGTTCTCCTCGCTTTGGCGGGGGCCGTATGCTACCGGCTCTTCGGGGGACGGGCGTCCGACGACCGAAAGGTCCCGTGGTGGTTCGTCGGCGGGCTGATCCTGTCGTTCTTGATGCCCGCCGTCGGCTACTTCTTCGCTCGCGGCTACGTCGATTCCGACCTCAAGTTGCACTTCGAGCGCAAGAGTCAGGATCTGATACGTAAGTTGGAACTCTCGCTCCGCTCCTCCGAGCAAGTCTGCCTCTTTGTCGCTCGCCTCTTCGATGCCTCCGAAGAAGTGACGGAAGACGAATTCCGACTCTTCGCCGACGAAGGGTTGAAGCAGCATCCGGAGATCCGCTCGGTGGCCTTCCTCGAGCGTGTTCGTTCCGAAGAGCGGGAAACCTGGGAAAACCGCCATGGCCCGATCTGGTCACCGAAAGGCGCAAGCGATCGAGCGAACGAAGAACGGACGGAGTTCTTGCCGATTCGTTACATCGCACCGGCGGACCGAGACGATCTTCGGGGCCGAGACTTCTGGAACGATGCGGCAGGATCCGCATACCTGGAATCGATCGGACGCGGCGGCGACTTGGGCGTCTCGCCGTTCTTGCTTGGGGATCGCGGCGAAGGTTGGGACTTCTGGGTCGTCGAGCCACTCTATGATCTGCCGCTCCCCCCGAAATCCAACGATCCGTGGGAACATCTCTCCGGTTTTGTCGTCGCCCGCTATGTGCTGAAGGATCTTCTGGCTCAAACGCTGGAAGGCTCGGACGAATCGTTGGAATTGATGATTCGCGGCGAGACCCAAAGCGGGACGGTGAAAACGGTGTTTTCCACTCTCCCCGACAGCGAGGCGCTAGACGACTTTCGTCTGCATACGCTGACGCTCGGCTCCGAGCGCCGCTGGTCGGTCCTTCTGCGCCCTTCCGATGCGGGCTTGGCGGGATTGCTGGCTTGGCTCCCGACATACGCTCTGATCGGGGGCTGGATCGCTGCACTGATGGCGGCGTTGCTTTTGGCAAGCGTTGAAGAACGACACATCGCACTCAAGAAGCTTGCCGATGAGCGTGGTCGCAAACTGGTCGATACCGAACGGAACTTCGCTGCGATCGTCGAAGCCGCCCCGGAAGCACTGATCGTGGTCTCTCCTAGCGACAGAGCCATCCTCGACGCCAATCCCTTCGCCTGCCGGTGGTTCGGCCTCGAAATCGATGAGATGACCGCGCTGAAGATGGATGACCTGCTCTCTCGTGAGGAAGAGGCCACCGCCGAAACGGTTCTCAGGCCCCCGACCGACGATCTTCCCGACCGTGCTCGCTACGTGCGATTCCAAACCCACCAAAGCGATTGCACGGAGGCCGAAGTCACCGTCTCGGCGATCGTCTATCACGGCCGGCCCGCCATCGTACTGATGGCCCGAGACATCTCCGTCGTCGAACATGCGCGACGCGCCGCTGAAATCGCCGGCAAAGCGAAGAACCAGTTCATGGCGAGCGTCAGCCACGAAGTCAGGACCCCCCTCAGCGGCATTCTCGGCATGACGCAGCTCGCCATGGAGCACGACCTAAACCCCGCCCTCAGGGAGAATCTGGAGACCGTAGAATCGTGCGCCAAGGAACTTCTAGCGACCCTCGATGACGTCTTGGACTATTCACGCCTAGAAACCGGGCGCGTCGAAATCGAGCCGACATCCTTCGATCTTCGCGTCGTGACGCACGACGCGCTGATGCACATGGTCGATCGCGCACGTAGCAAAGGCGTCGTCTTGGTTCACCACGTTCGCCGCGACGTTCCCAAGATCCTGATCGGCGATGCGCTTCGCGTTCGGCAACTCCTGCTCAACCTTCTCGGAAGCGCGATCAAGCGAGCCAAGAGCGGATCCATCGTGCTCTCACTTGTCCCCCGAGCCACGAGCGACCCGACGTCGATAGAAATACTGTTCACCCTCTCGCTCTCCGGAACGACCGGACCGGGAGATCCGATGAAAAGCGTGTTGGAACCGTTCCGCAGCCAAGCGCATGGCGGCAACGGAGACAACGAAGTGCGCATCGCACTCTGCCATCAACTCGTCGAAATGATGAGCGGGCGAATCGATATCTCGCCCTCCGGCGACGGCCGGTGGAAAGCGAACTTCTCCATTCCTTTCGATCGGCATGCCGGAAGTGCTCCGCCCGCCCCTCGCGAACCTTTCCTCGGTGCCCATACCCTCGTTCTGCATTCCGAGCCTGCATTCCGGGAAGCGCTCGCCGAATCGTTGTTGACTCTCGGATCGAGGGCGCGCGGAGCGCCTGATCTGATGTCTGCGTTGGGATACCTCGACGAGATGGCGCGTTACGAGCGCCACCTCGGATTGATCCTAGTCGAACACCACTTCGCGCTTTCCGATGACTTTCGCGGACTCGCCGCAGCGGCGAGGCGCATTTTGCCTTTGCAGCCGACCTTCGTATCCGTCTCTCACGACACCGTCGCGACCGTACCCGAAGGCATTGCGCTGTCACTGACCTTCCCGCTCTCGCTCGAGCAACTCGCGATCCACCTCGAGCCGATCTTCGAGTGCACAGGCCCTTTCGAGCCGGAGCTGGAGCAGCCCCCGAAAGATGAGTCTCTCCCCTTGCGGATCTTGCTCGTCGAAGACAATCCGGTCAATCGGAAGCTCGCCGCGACCCTCTTGACCCGAGCGGGGCACCACGTCGATCTTGCCGAACACGGCGGCGAGGCCGTCGATTTCCTCGCGAAGAACGAGGTCGACTTGGTCTTGATGGACGTTCAGATGCCCGTCATGGACGGGTTGACCGCCACTCGGAAGATCCGGGATGAACTCGGGCTGAGAAAACTGCCGATCATCGCGCTGACCGCACACGCGCTTCCCGGAGATCGGGAACTCTGCCTTTCCGCCGGTATGAGCGCCTACATCACCAAGCCCATCGAACGCGAAGAACTCTACAAGGTCCTCGCGCGATGGACGCACCTCCCCCGAACCAAGGGAGATCCCGTTTCCTAGCCCGATATATTCGCGGAACCCTCGAGCGAGGGGGCTTCATGAATATCCACGAAGGGTCTGCGTAGCGAACGAAAGTTGGAAGTGGTGAGCCGTCTAGGACTCGAACCTAGGACCGGCGGATTAAAAGTCCGCTGCTCTACCAACTGAGCTAACGGCCCACCCGGAGGCGAATTGATAGCACAAATCGTGCGTCTTGGCCCGGAAAAACAGACCGATTTTCGCTGGAATTCACCGCTCACTCTCGATTGAGAATGGCGTGTGCCTGCGCGGCTCGGGTCGAAGGCACGCGGACTTCCCACGCTCCCGGCGCAAGGCCGGCATAGTGTTCTCCCGGCGGGACCACGACGGCGGTCATCCCGCTCGCTTCGAGCACTTTGACGGCCGCGTCCGCGCGCTCCCGATCCGGAGCCAAGTAACAAGGATGCATCGACTCGTCCATTGTCATCACCTCATCATCAAACGCATACGGCGGCTGGTCCGGGCTAGGTCAACATGCCGTCGGGCATGAAGATCGTTTCTTCACGCGAGGGACCCACGGAAAGCATGGCGACCGGACATCGGCACAGCTCGGACAAACGATCGAGGTACTTTCTCCCGTTGGCGGGAATGTCGTCGAGCGAGGCTCCTGCCGACGCCATCTCCCATCCGGGGAAGTCCTCGAAGATCGGTCTCGCCCGCGCGAGCGCCGTCGTCGTCGCTGGGAATGTCGTCGTGCGCTCGCCGTCGATTTCATAGGCCACGGCGATGCGTACGGCTTCGAAGCCGGCCAAGACATCGAACTTCGTCACCACCATCGCATCGAGACCATTGAGCCGAACCGCATGGCGTGCAGCGACGGCATCAAACCAACCACAGCGCCGCGGACGTCCCGTCGTCGTTCCGAATTCCTTGCCGTTCTCGCGCAAGGCCGCGCCGGCCTGCCCCATCTCCTCGCTGGGGAACGGTCCGGCCCCAACGCGTGTGGCGTACGCCTTGAAGATCCCGAGCGCGTGGTCCACCGCCTTGGGGGGAATGCCGAGGCTAGGGCAGATTCCACCGACCAAAGTGCTCGAAGAAGTGACGAAGGGATACGTCCCGTGCTCGATGTCGAGCAGCGCGCCCTGTGCACCCTCGAAGAGAATCGGCTGCTGAGCATCGAGCGCATCGTGGACCTCGGAAACCACGTCGGTCGTATAGACTTCCAGCCGTTGCCACCACTCGGCGGCGCGATCCGCGATATCGGAGGGGTCGGGTTCCGCTTCGCCCATGGCCCGAAGCCGTTCGCCCAAACCGCAACGCAGGGCGCGCTCGAATCGTTCTTCCACGCACTTCCGATGGCCCAAATCGCCGAGACGCACACCCCATCGTTCCGCCTTGGAAGCGTATGCCGGCCCAATCCCGCGCCGCGTCGTACCGATGGCCGACGAGCCGAGATCATCCTCGCTCGCACTGTCGAGCAGGAGGTGGACCGGAAGGATGACGTGCGCCCGAGCCGACAGCCCAAGCCGATGGGCGAGATCGAGTCCACCGGCCTGCAGACCGTCGATCTCCGCGAGAATGCGATCCGGATCGATCAGCGTGCCCGGACCGACGAGGCACCGTACCCCCTCGTGGAAGATTCCTGAAGGAATGTGATGCAAGGCGTGCGTCCGCCCGTCGAAGACCACGGTATGCCCGGCGTTGGGCCCACCCTGGTAACGCACCGTGACGGCAAAGCGCGGCGCCAACAGATCGACGATCTTCCCTTTGCCCTCATCACCCCACTGGGCACCAACCACGGCCAAGTTCAAGGTTCTAGGCTCCCCGGTACGCGGCAGTATGGGGGCGGGCGCCGACCCGGGCAAATCACCTAGCCGGGCGATGCGGCACTTGCGGGCGAGAAGAAAAGTTGACCTCGCCGCCGCTCTGAGTAAACTTATCTGCCGAAACAAATAAATTTGCCAGTAAACGCCGACCATGAGACGGAAAGGAACTTTCGATGAATTTTTCGCAGATCATCCGCTTTCACCGTGAACGACTCAAATACAACAAGAAAGAACTCGCCGCACGCGTCGGGGTCACCCAGCCCTACATCGTGCAGATCGAAAACGACGGACGCGTTCCGGGCGACGGCGTGGTCTTGCGGCTCGCCGACGTGCTCGAACTCGAACGGCGTGAACTGCTCTTTTCCGCCTATCGGGCGCGGGCAAGCGATGATACGCGACACTTTTTCACCTCGATTTTCGATGATTTGACGCCCAACGGAGAGTTCTCCCAGCCCTTCATCGAATCCCGCAAGGACCTCTTCGAATCCCCCGAGTTCTCTCTCCGGCATCTCGCCACGGGCCGAGACGGCGCCTACCAGGTCGCCCTCCTGATCGGCAAGAACCGCGATGCGATCTTCTCCGGCCACGCTCACAGCGTTCCTCAAATCTTCGTTCTCGTCGATGGCAGCTTCGAACTCGACGTCGCCGGTACGCGAACCGTGCTGAGCCGGGACGCGGAGATCTCCACGAAGATCGGGGCGAATCAAGTCCACAGCATTCGCGTCATCGAGCCGGGAAGGCTGCTTTCCGTGACCCTTGGCGAGGTGATGAGACGATTGACGAAGCGCGAAAGTTGAAACGGCGGACGGGAGAGCCCGATCCGTAAGATCCCAGGACGTTCCTAGGTCCCACGGTCTCCCGCCCGCGGCGCGAACAGGAGTTCAGCAAGAGCCGGGCCAAGTGCCATGAGACGAAGTAATCAACGAGTTTTCAGGCTGTTAGCAAGTCGAAGGGAGATTCGGAGCCACGTGCCTACCCCTTTCCTGTATCCCTGATGACAAATCCGTCATCTGCGGACCACAAAGGCGGGAATCCACTTCGCACCGTTCTGGCAGCTCGATTGCGAGCGTGGTATTTTCCGCCCTCTCGAAGCCGAGAGGGGCGTTAACTCAGTGGTAGAGTGCCATCTTCACACGGTGGAAGTCACTGGTTCAAATCCAGTACGCCCCACCACGCTCGCATCCGCTCGACGGACCTGCCGGTTCGCGCAGGATGAGTACCGGTTTTCGGCAGATCAGGGCCGCTAGCTCAGTTGGGAGAGCGCCGCGTTCGCAACGCGGAGGTCGTGGGTTCAAGTCCCATGCGGTCCACCAAAACGCACACGGAGCGTGAGTGCTTTGCCTCACCTAGCGGTGACACCGGTCGTCACCTCCGCTCTGCCAGGGTGACCTTCCGTGTCACTTTGGCGGGGAAAGACCGTCTCCCTTCGATCCGTAGGCATCCTCGAGGGCCCGCAGAGGGGCGCCGGAGTCCGACGACTCTTCCGGCACGATCTTTGCTTTACTCTCCGGCGAATGACTCCTTTTCCTCTACCCACTCGGCCCTCTGATGAGGGCCTCTTTTTTTGCTCCCTGCGGCGTGAGGACCCCACCAACACCCGGCATGGCGATTGCAGTTCATTTCGGCGAATGACTCTATTTTCCTTCGGCCCTCCGGTGAGGGCCCTTTTTTTGCCGCTCTGTCGGTCTTTCCGCGCGGAAAATGGAAGAGAACAAGTGTTGCGTTATGCAACGCCTCGATGCATAAGGGCAGGATGCAACCTAGACCCTCGTCCGTCGCCGGACGATATCGAGTGCTCGACACCCTCGGCGCGGGAGGTGCCGCGGAGGTCTTTCGCGTCGAAGACGGTGAAAGTGGCCGAATCCTCGCGCTCAAGCTGATGCGGCCGCAGGGCTTGGCGGATCCCACTTCGTTGGTCCAGGCCTTTCACCGCGAATTCGAGATCCTCACCCGCC
>JALUUK010000619.1 GCA_027021395.1 Acidobacteriota bacterium | reverse complement strand
GTTCGAGGCGCTCGTCGGTGATGCCATTGCAAACCTCGACGACCGATCTTCCGTGACCGAATCGGCCATTCCCGCGCTGTTTCGCTTTCTCGTCCACTTCTGTCGCCATCACCCGGCTTCCTACAAGCGCGTCCGGCAAGTCGTCGTCGAGCATCAAATTCGAAGCTCGCGAAAAGAGGTGCGGCGGCTTGCCGGAGACGCGCAGGTTCGCATGCGTCGCGATCTACGCGAGTTCCTCGGCGAGAACAAACCTGTAGCGATCGATGTCGAGACCGGGCGCGAGTACAGGTGGCGGGACGTGATCGGCTTTGACGACAGCGTCGAAGATGCCGACCGAAAGCGACTTCACGAGGCCATCGAACATTCCGCGGTCGTCCGCGAGGCTGTATTTCTCTTTTCCGGGGGACGCATCATCGGCCTGCACAACATTCCGCCCGGAGGCATCTGGGTCAGTCTGATCGGAGTCGGCAATGGCAAGAGAGTCTTCCGCGTCATGGTGCAAACCCGGCACATGGGGGCCTATGACCTCGTCCTGAATCTCAATGAATCCCTTTCAGCCGAAGAGATCAACGAAGAAATCGAAATCCTGATTCTTGCCGGTCAAGCGCGTGGCGGAGACCGCCTCGTCGAAGATTTCGGCGGTTGGTGGCCGCAGCTCGATCTTTGGAGTGAGGAATATGTCTCCGGCGAGACCGTTGCGAGATACATCGAAAAACGCGCCCACCGCGACGATGCCGAAACCCATGAAGCCTTGGAGGACTTATGGCCGGTTTTCGTCTGGTCCGCGGCGGAGACCTATTTCAACCTCGCGCGACGAATGGGCTTTTCCATACCGATACCCATTCCTTCTCCCGAAGACATCATCGTTTCTCCGCATGACTACCAAAGCGGAACGCGACTGGTATCCATCGCGCACCGTAAATCCGTGCGCTCGCTGACCGAGTACCTGGAGATCTTCGCACAGCGCTTCGTTCGCCAGTGCGAAAACCGTCACGCCTTCTTGAAGGGGATCGACTCTTGGAGGTTTCTCTTCGCCGGAGTGCTCGACGTCGCCGGAGAGATCGAAGGTTCGAAAATTCTACGGCGCGTACAGGCCGACTGGGCGGAGCTATCGCTTCCGCCTGGAGAGCGTGCGGCCTTGATCGCCTCGATGAGCGAAAGGCTGGAGGCGTTTCTGACCGACGTTAGCGAAAACGGCTTCGTCACTCAACGGCTCTACTTCGCCATACGCCGATATCACCGCTGGTTGAGTCTCAATCGTGATGCCGCCTTGAATGCACAGGCGCAGACGTTGATGGAGCTTTACGAGACCTACGGCCTGCGTAGGCTCGAGAGTCGCCACCCGGGAAGTCGTTGCCGCTTCTTCCTAGAGACCGTCTTTCGTGAATCCGATGCCGACTTCGTCGCCGCCGTCCGCAACGTCGCAGCACGCCTGCGCAAAGAGAACCTCTCGGTGGAGGAGGCCGTTTCACTGTTCTCGACGATTCACCAGACTCACTCGATCGACGAGCGTGAGGCCTACTTCCTCGCGCGGGTCGGATATCCGCATCTTCGACCCACCGATCTCGCCTCCTTGCAAGAGGCAACCGCTGACGGAGAGATCCGCGCCGATCTCGTCGTGCACTTCCGAGACCGATTCGGAGACGCGTTCCAAATTCGCTCTCCGGTCAATCCCCGGGAAATCTCCAGACTTCATCGCTTGTTCACATCTGAGAATCTTCGCGTCGACTTCCGGCCGGACCATCGTTTTCTCGTTGCGATTTCCGAACGGGGCCATCTGGTCGGAGGGATCTACTACTTCGTCGTCGACGAGCAGGCGGCTCACATGGAAAAGGTCGTCGTATCCCATCACTTCCGTGGCCGTGGCATCGGTCAAGGTTTGATGAATGAACTTCTCGAACGCCTGCGTGATGAAGGTTTCTTGCGTGTGACGACCGGATTCTTCCGTCCGACTTACTTCTATCGCATGGGCTTTCGAACCGCCCGTCACTATGCCGGCTTGGTACGCTATCTCGATGAGAGCCCGCAGTGACGATCTTGTGACAGATCGCGCAATGCGCTTTCGTCTTCCGACACCGTGTGCATAGGCCGTCTCCCTAGAAAAGTGACGATGCTGTGACAGGTCAAGCTGCACGCTTCCATGCCCTATCACCGTGCGTATAGTCCGCCTCCATCAAGGGAAGACGTAACGCGGTAACGATCCCCATGGAGGCAAGTCGAAAATGAAACGGATGAAGGTGCCAAGTGCTGGAATGCTCCTTGTCGCTCTACTCGGCGTAGGAGCAACGTTTGGAGAAGAAACGCAATGGTATGAGAAGCTCGATTTCGGTGGAGATTTCCGACTGCGTTACGAAGGCTTCGACCATCCGGGCAAGTACGATGACCGCGAGCGCAATCGCTTCCGCTATCGCTTGCGGCTTGGATTCGAAACGAAGGTCAACGACAACTTACGGGTTGGAGTGCAAATGCGTTCCGGCAACCCCAACGATCCGGTGTCGGACAATCAAACCCTCGACGGTGGTTTTTCGAAGAAGAGCTTTTCCCTCGCAGAGGCCTACGTCGACTACGCGATTTCGAGTGAATTCTCGATCATCGCCGGCAAGTTCTCGCCGAAGAAACTTTGGAAAGTCTCTGACATGCAATACGACGACGATATCGTCAGCGAAGGCTTCATGGCGCGCTGGCATCGCCGAGGTGCGGGAGACGCCGTCGCAGCGATCAACGCATCGGTCTTCGGCTTTGCACTCGAGGAAGCCTCGAGCGGCAAAGACGCCTACCTCATCGGCGCTCAATTTCGTCCGACGTTCAGACTTGGAGAAACCGACACGCTGAGCTTCGGGGTCGGTTATGAGAACTATGCGAATCCGCAGGTGGTCGTCGATCTCACCGTCGAAGGGAAGCTGTCGGGGAACAAGGTGAGTCATGTACTAGATCAGGATGGGAACCTCGTCAGCGACTTCGAGATCGTCAATGCCTTTGTCGAATGGAGGAATTCATCGAGCGAAAAATGGCCGGTGACCGTCTCGGCCTTCCTCTATGAGAATCTCGGCGCAGAGGGTGCCGCCAAGAACCAGTCCTCTGCCGTGTATGCGCGGGTGCAGATCGGAAAGTACAAGAAGCCGGGAGAAAAGGCTTTTCGTCTGACACGCTATCTGGCCGACCCCGACGCCATCTTCTATGCCTGGGCTCAGTCGGATACGACGCGAGGTTCGAACGTCGACGGCTGGCGCGGTGACTTTCGGCTTGGTCTGCGCTCGAACACTCATCTCAACATCACCTGGTACAGGACCCGCGCTCGCGTCAGCGCTTGGAACGGGCCCTCCGGTACGACCGTAGGTGGCCTCGATTCACAGACCATGAACCGCTGGCAGCTCGACTACATCCTAAAATTCTAGCGATTCTCAAATTTCAACGCGACGAGACGGGGGTACGGCAGACAGCTTAGAAAGATCGCTGTACTGCTTCGGGGCTGTGCTCCGCAGTCCTCCGTCTCGGTCTCGATCGCCGTCTTCTCGGCCGAGAAACACAAAGTCCGGCCTCACCAACTCGACTGTAACGTTCGCTGCAGATCGCCGACTTTTCCGTGGATGAAGGAATAGATCATCTTCCGAACACCGGAAGAACCTATCCCCCACGGAGGTGATTTCATGTTTCACATACGGAGCAAGAGCTTTGCGCCCGTCGTCATGCTGGTCTTACTTTCCTCGATTCCTGCCAGGGCTATGAGCGAGGACATTCCCGTCGTCGACACCTGTGACTGGCCAACCGCCGTCAAGGCCGGCTACTACTGCACCGGTGCCTATGTCGGCAATCAGATCGTCGTCACTGCGGCTCACTGCGTGGAAGACGGCAACCTCCCAGGCCAAGTGATCGAATTCGGAGAGACGCCGCAGGAAGAGATCAAGGTCCCGGTGGATCATTGCGTCACTCACCCCGGAGGGGAGCCGTCGAAGAACGCTTGGGGAGGAGATTCCTACGACGGAGTGGACCTAGCCTACTGCGTGCTGGAGTACAACGTCAACCTTCCACGGGTTCCCGTCCTGGTCCCGGGCTGCGAATCGGAATACATCGGCAACTTGGTCTACATGGATCCCGCACCGGCTGACGTCGAAGCGATTGGAATGGGTTGCAATGACTCCAATTGCAATTCTCCCGGCTACAAGCGGGCTGCAACCTTCGACTTGCAGGGCCAGCGTTACGCCAAGGGTTCGTGGAAACTCGACGCGGAATTTCAAGGCGATTCGAGCCCTATGCGATCCGGAGATTCCGGAGGACCTCTGATGGTTCAGATGGCGGACGGCACTTGGCGGGTGATCGGCGTCTATCACGGCACGGCTGCCGGGAATGTCTGGGAACGCGTGCCGCCTTATCTACGATGGATTGAGCAAAACAGTGGCCGGGACATCACTCCCTGTCATGACTGGAACGGCAGTCTCAACGAGTATGTCTTCGACGGAGATCTGGATGCCTGCCACGAAATCGGAAACGCCGTCTACCCCGATGATGGGAGTGGCTCGGAGTGGCCGAGCTGCATGACGGGCGAGAAAAGCCAGAAGGACGAGTGCTCGAGCTGGGATCCGCCCGGCTCTTTCCCGCAATTCGAATACAGTCCCTCGGGTACTCCCGGTAACGATCACCTTCTGCTTCCGCCGACCGGTTCACTCAATCGTGTCGCCGCCGGTGCCGGTGACGACGTGATCATCGGTGGTCGTGGAAACGACCTGATCATTCCCGGATCCGGTCACGACTATGTTCACGCCGGCGCTGGGGACGACTTCGTCGTCATCTTCGACGCCTGCGAGTTGGAACGCGGCGAGACCATTCTAGGCGGTCCCGGCAACGACACCTTGGTCACTCCGTTGAGCTTGAGACGTCTGCAGGCTCTTGAGATCACCGTTCGGGGTTTCGAAAAGATCACCATCGATCGAGACCATACCGAAGAAGCGGATTGCCGACCCCATTCGGGTTCCATTCCCGACCCGCGTCCGATCCGCGACGCGACTGCTCCTCGTTGAATGGAAGTGGCGCGGTCGGCTCGGAGAAGCGTTCGTTGCGATCTCCGAGTCGACTGCGTTCATTGTCCGATGGGCGCGTGCTCGGTGTCGGCGCGCTCTTTGGCGACGTGACGGATGATGGCTTCGGCGGCGGCGGATTCGGCGGTGATGACATCGGAGGCGCCGGCATCCTTCATGCGATCGACGTCGATCTCGTAGGCGGTGCGGACCGTGATGTGGAGGTGCGGAGCTGCGCGGCGAGCGGCTTCAGTCGCACGCGCCGTTGCATCGGGGTCATTGATCGCGATGACGAGTTCTTGGGCTTCCGCCGCCCCGAGGTGTTCGAGAACTTCGGCACTGGTCACGTCGCCGAAGCACGAGGGTTCGCCGCGTTCGGCGGCGTCGCGTACATTTTCGGTATTGAGGTCGACGATGATGTAGGGCGTACCGCGTTGGGCCAATGCGCTCGCTAGCTTTCGCCCTGTCAGACCGTATCCGGCGATGATCACGTGTCCGCGGAGAGAAGTTTCCTCGCCGATATCCTCGGTCGTACGGACCTGCAGAAGGCGCGTGAGCGGATTGATCTTCCCCAAGCCAGCCGCCAAATGCGGCCCTAGGGCCAGTGCAAAGGGCGTTGCCAACATGGAAAGAATGATCGCCACGGTCAGGTTGCTTTGAAAGGCCTCTTCCAGCAAACCGGTGCCGCTCGCCGCGAGCAGAAGGACGAACGAGAACTCTCCGACTTGCGAGAGAGAGGCTGCGGTCAAGACACCGACGCGCGTGGGGAGCTTCATGATCGATGCGGCCAAGAAGATGATGGCAAACTTACCGAAGAGAATCGCCAAGAACAGCCCGGCGATCGGCAGCATGGCCTCGAAGACATTGCCGAGATCGAGCATCATCCCGATCGATACGAAGAACACGCCGGCCAACACGTCCCGCAGCGGCACCAGATCGGAGATCGCCTGCTGACGATAGCGACTTCCGGAAACGACCAAGCCGGCAAGAAACGCGCCGAGCGCTAGTGAGACGCCTACGCTCGAGATCAACCAAGCCGTACCGAGACAGATCAAGAAGACGGACAATACGAAAAGATCGCGTTTGCGTGTGCGAGCGACCGCATCGAGAAAGCGCGGCACGATCAATCGTGCTGCGATCAAAACGAGCGTGACGACCGCGCCGGCGGTCAAAAGCGGAAGCAAGACGCTCGCGCCTACGCTCGCCCGATCGCCGAGCACGGGGATGATGAGCACCATCGGCACGACGCAGAGATCTTGGAAGACCAGAATGCCGAGCGCCAAACGCCCATGCGGCGTTTCGAGTTCTCCCCGCGACGAGAGGCCTCGAAGCACGATGGCCGTGCTCGAGACTGCGATGACGAAACCGAGGAAGAGCGCCGAGCGGAAGTCACGCCCGAAAAGCAGACTGATCCCGAGCACGGCGAGAATGGTGGTACCGACCTGCACCGCCCCGCCGATGACGATCGGACGCCAAAGACGGCGAACACGACTTAGGGACAGTTCGAGTCCGATGCCGAAGAGCAAGAGCGCGACGCCGAGTTCCGCAAGAACCTCGACTTGATGAAGATCTTGAACGAGCCCTAGTGCGTGCGGACCGACGATCGTGCCGGCCACGATGAAACCCGCGATGGACGGAACTTTGAGGTAGCGCAGGCAGGCCACGGCTGCCACCGCCGCTGCAAGAATGACGACCAAGTCTTGAAGAAAACCCAACTCGGTCATCGGCGCATCCGCGCGAAGATCGATTTTATGATCGGTACCTGCTTAGCGATGGCCATCATCTGCATCGTCCCGGAGCTGATAAAGCATTCCGCTCTCTAAACGATACATCAGAGGAGCCACGATCACCTTCGGATATTGTCGGCTTAGGCTTTCCGCTTGGACCCGTACGGTTTGCTCGGCGTCGGGTATTTCGAATTGCGGGGCATTTTCGTCGAAATGGCTTTCCGCCTGCTCCTGCCGCCACCCTGCGCGCTTGACCAAGCCCGCCGTCATTTCCGAGCGACGCGCGGCGAGACCCACCATCCCGCACTGATCGTGTCCGATCACGGCGACGGCGCGCACGCCTCCGACACCGATCGCGAACGAGATCTGAAATTCTAGGCCTTCGAACCTCGCCCCAGCGGCGCGCATGACGTAGGCGAAGTTCTGCGGAATGCGCAGCCGCTTGCGGTGGTCGATGCACATTCCGACCAAGAGGGGGGCCGTGGTGTACTTCGCGTGCGGCGCGTCGAGGTTGTGATAGGCGAGCAGGTCGCCGATCGGCGTCCCCCGGTAAACCGGAAGGATGTCGCTGAGATCTTCGACAGGCAGCAGCGTAGTGTTGGTCACGATAGCATCTCCACGCTCGAGCTTTAGGTCTTGGCTCTGCGTCGACACTTTGTATCAGGCGAAGTTCTTTCGGTCCATTCGAACCTTTGATACCATTCGTTCGAGTCACTCGAAGGTAGCTTCCAATGGATACCCTCAACTATCACCACTTTCGCCTTTTCTGGGCCGTCGCCCGCGAGGGCAACTTGACGCGAGCTAGCGCGAATCTCCATCTCACCCCTCAAACCGTCAGTACCCAGATTCGCGATCTCGAAAACGCGCTCGGCGAGCGGCTCTTCCGCCGTGCAGGCCGCCGCATGATCCTTACCGATGCCGGGCACATGGCCTTCCGCTACGCCGACGAGATTTTCTCTGCGGGACGGGAATTCCTCGAAACGCTGCGCGGACAGCCGAGCGGCCGCCCCCTGAAGCTCGTCGTCGGGGTCGCCGATGCGCTGCCGAAGCTGGTCGCGCACCGGCTGATCAAGCCCGCGTTGCAACTCGACGAACCCGTTCGCATTGCGTGCCGGGAGGGAACGTCTCGAGATCTGATGGCCGAGCTGGTGGGTCATGGTCTCGACCTCGTGCTCTCGGATGGCCCGGTTCCGCCGCATGTGAAGGTGCGGGCTTACAACCATCAGCTCTTGC
>JALUUK010000618.1 GCA_027021395.1 Acidobacteriota bacterium | reverse complement strand
TCTCTCGAGGAGCATTCTCGTTACGGGAGCGGCCGGTTTCATCGGATCGCACCTCGTGGAGCGCCTGCTCGCGAGGGGTGATTCGGTCGTCGGCATCGACAACTTCGATCCCTTCTACGACCGCAATCTCAAATGTGCGAATCTCGCCCGGGCTGAGCAGCAGCCCGGGTTCTCGTTTTATGAGGTGGATCTGCGGGATCGGGAGGCGATGGCTTCTCTCCTGACGGAACATCCCGTCCGCGCTGTCGTGCACCTCGCGGCTCGGGCGGGTGTTCGCCCCTCGATCGAGCAACCTGAGCTTTACGCCGACATCAACGTTCGAGGAAGTACGATTCTCTTCGAATTGGCGGTTGAGCTAGGGATCGATCGCATCGTCTACGCCTCGTCCTCGAGCGTGTACGGAGGGCGAACCCGCGTGCCTTTTTGTGAGGAGGATGTGGTGGACCATCCGGTCTCGCCGTACGCCGCGACCAAGAAGGCGACCGAGCTGATGGCCCATTCTTTCCACCATGTCTACGGAATCCATGCCATCGGTCTGCGCTATTTCACGGTATACGGCCCAAGGCAACGACCGGAGATGGCCATACACAAGTTTACGAGGATGATGGTCCGGGGGGAGACGATCCCGGTCTTCGGCGACGGATCATCGTGTCGAGACTACACTTTCATCGACGACATCATCAATGGGACGTTGGCGGCCCTCGACCGGGCCGAGGGCTATCGGGTCTACAACCTCGGCGGCTCGGTGACGACGCGGCTTTTGGACGTGATAGAGAAGATCGGCCAGGCCCTCGGCGTCACGCCCGACGTGATGCATCTTCCGGAGCAGCCCGGTGACGTACCTCGAACTTTCGCCGATATTGCTCGCGCCGGCCGGGAACTCGGCTACGATCCCGCAACGCCCCTAGAGGAGGGGATTTCTCGTTTTGTCGAGTGGTTTCGCTCACGAAAGGAGATCGCGCAGTGAATATCGCGATGGTGGGCAGCGGGTACGTCGGCCTCGTCTCCGGTGCCTGTTTTGCGGAATTCGGCGTTCGTGTGACCTGCATCGATATCGATGCGCAAAAGGTCTCCATGCTGCAAGCCGGCAAGCTTCCGATTTATGAGCCGGGTCTCGAGGAACTCGTCAAGCGCAATGTCGAGTCCGGAAGGTTGCATTTTACGACGGATCTCGAAGCTGCGATTCGCGACAACTTGGTGGTCTTTCTCGCCGTGGGGACGCCGCAGGATCCGCACGGTCGGACGGATGTCAGCCAAGTCATGGCGGTGGCCGAGAAGATCGCCGTCGCTTTGAACGGATACAAGGTCGTGACGATCAAGTCGACGGTTCCGGTCGGGACCGGAGATCGAGTCGAGGCGCTGATCCGCGAGAAATCCGGGGGGGCGCATCCGTTCTCGGTCGTTTCCAATCCCGAGTTTCTGCGGGAGGGGGCCGCCATCGAGGATTTCATGAGACCGAACCGCGTCGTCATCGGAGCCGACGAGGACGCGGCGGCCGCCATTCTCGAAGACATCTACCGACCGCTGCACCTGATCGAAACGCCCGTCGTTCGCACGGGCCGGCGAAGTGCCGAGTTGATCAAGTATGCTTCCAATGCCTTTCTCGCGGTCAAGATATCGTTCATCAACGAGATGGCCGATCTGTGTGAACGCGTGGGGGCCGACGTGCATGACATCGCGAGAGGCATGGGGCTCGATCAGCGGATCGGCAGGAAGTTTCTGCATCCGGGTCCCGGATACGGCGGATCTTGCTTTCCGAAAGATACCCGGGCGATTCTGGCCACGGCCGCTGAGCACGGCGGCAGCATGCATATCGTCGAAGCAGCCGTCGTCGTCAACGAGAGACGTGCCCGGCTCATGGCCGACAAAATCGAAGCTGCGCTCGGCGGTTGTCTCGAAAATCGCCGGATCGCGCTGCTTGGCTTGGCATTCAAACCCAATACCGATGATGTTCGCGAATCGCCCGCACTAAGAGTTGCCCGCGAACTCCTTTCGCGCGGGGCCCACGTGCGGGCGTTCGATCCGGTGGCGGTCGAGACGGCCCGAGCGAGCGGGTTCGAGGGGGAAATTGCCGAGGACGAATACGATGCCTGCGTGGGGGCCGACGCGTTGGTGCTGGCTACGGAGTGGAATCAATTCCGAAGTCTCAACCTCGCGCGGATCAAGAGCGCGCTGGCTTCGCCGTGGGTGATCGATTTGAGGAATATCTACGAGCCCGAGGATATGGTGCGCCGGGGCTTCCACTATGTCGCGGTCGGTCGACTCGGGGCCTCGGGTGACGAATAATGTCGGTGAGATAGCAAAGGAGACGTCGTGCGCGTTCTGGTCACAGGTGGTGGAGGATTCATCGGCTCGAACTTGGTGGAGGCGTTGCTCGAGCGGGGCGACGACGTTCGAGTGCTCGACAATTTCTTTTCCGGGCGCCGGGAGAACTTGGCGAACGTGGATGAATGGGCCGGTGTCGGCGGCGGAAGTTTCGAGTTGATCGAAGGCGATGTGCGCGATCGCGACCTCGTGAACCGGGCGGTGGAGGGCTGCGACGGGATCTTGCATCAAGCAGCCATACCCTCGGTAGCCCGTTCCGTCAGCGATCCTCTGGCATCACACGAAGTCAACGTCAATGGGCTGCTTCATATCCTGTTGGCTGCCCGTGAATCCGGTGTGAGCCGCGTGGTGATGGCTTCTTCATCCTCGCTCTACGGCGAGTCGCCGACGTTGCCGAAAGTCGAGACGATGCCCTCCGATCCGATCTCTCCCTATGGGTTGGACAAGTTGTCCGGAGAAACATACTTCAGGCTTTTCTACGATCTCTACGGCCTACCGACCGTGGCGCTGCGCTACTTCAACGTCTTCGGTCCGCGCCAGGACCCGAATTCCGAGTACTCGGCCGTGATTCCGAAGTTCATCGCGATGATGGCCTCCGGCCAAGCTCCGACGATCCATGGGGACGGAGAGCAGACGCGGGATTTCACATACATCGACAATGTGGTTCAAGCCAATCTCCGCGCGCTCGAAGCGCCGACGAAGGCTTTGGGGCAGGCGTTCAACGTGGCCTGCGGCGATCGCATCTCCTTGTTGGATCTAGTCGAGAAGCTCAACGCGGTCATGGGAACTCGGCTCGCCCCCGTCCACGGGCCGCCGCGAGCGGGCGATATTCAGCACTCGTTGGCCGGCATCGAAAAGGCGCGCGATCTGCTCGGCTACGAGCCGTCGGTCACGATGGACGAGGGGTTGGCGCGCACCGTAGCGTCGCTGACCGGGCAGTCCGCGCCCTCCTAGCGGATCGCGGCGAGGGGCAGGTTGAAATCATGGCCAAGGTGGGCGAGAACAGAATCGATCGGGTCGTGATCCTCGCCGGAGGGTCGGGGGCTAGGCTGTGGCCGTGGACTGGGCCGACGCTACCCAAGCCCTTGCTGCCGCTTGGTGGTGGGGGAAGGTCCTTGCTACGCGCGGTGATCGATCGAGCCACCGCATTCATCGATCCCCGGCAGATCGATATCCAAACCCCGCTTCGGCTCGTCGAAAGCCTCCGGAAGGTAGATGGAGGGCTCGGTGACTTGAAGTGTACGCTCGAGCCGTCTGCCCGCGATACCGGTCCGGCCATCGCCTTGGCGGTGCGTCGGCTGTGGCAAGTCGATAGGGAGGCGATCGTCGTCTTTCTCCCGGCTGATCAGCGCATCGAGGATGAAGCCGCATTTGCCGCAGCCGTTGATCGGGCGGCGGGCCTAGCTGCGGAGGAGCGCTTGGTTTGTCTGGGGATTCGTCCCGATACCGCCGAAACCGGCTACGGCTACATCGAAGTCGGCGAGGCCATCGCCGGCGGGAGCCCGCAAGCGAACTCCGTTCGTCGCTTTTGCGAAAAGCCCGATCTCCAGACCGCTGAGCGCTGGCTCGCAGCCGGGACCCACTATTGGAACGCGGGAATTTTCGCCTTTCATGTCGGGTACTTCTGGTCGCTGCTCGAGGAATTCGCTCCGGAATTGGCGGCAGCGGTTGCGAGATATCTGGCAACGGACGATTCGGCGGCCTGGGAGGCCGGACCGCGGATTTCCATCGACTACGCATTGCTCGAAAAATGCCCCTCCTTGGCCGTCGTAGGCTTCGAAGGCGGGTGGAGCGATGTCGGGCAATGGCGGGCGATTCGCCGGCTGATCGAAGCGGGCGACGCGGGAGGCATCCTGTCGCTGCCGGTGACGCCGGAGCCTCAGCCGTCGCCGGTCGATCCACCACTGACGATTCTCCAGATCGCTTCGGATTCCGTCCAGGAGAGGGTCGGCGAGGCCCGGGCGCTTCACCTCGGCCCTCCCGGATTGGTCGTTTCGGGGCCGCACGGAGTGCTCGTCACGCCCTGGGCGGAGGTCGATCGAGTCAAGTCACTGGTCTGAAAGCCGTTTCACTTTCTTTCGTAATCCACCGATTCCGATTGCCGACTCCCGTGCCCGTGCGCTAAATTCGCTCAGACATCCCGTCTTTCCGGGGATGTGGGAGAGGAAGTATGCACTCTGCAGGCGACTCGCAGGACGCTTCGAGTCAAAACGTCTTCGGTGAATGGAACCTCACGTCGCTTCGTCAGGTGCTCTGGCAGCGTCGGTGGTTGGCGGTGATGATCACCGTCGAAGTCTTCGTTCTGACCGGGCTGGTCACCTATTTGCGGACGCCTCAATACACGTCCACGGCCCGGGTACTGATCGAGCGATCGACCACCAACGTGATGAACTCGTCGGATGTCATGCCGATCGTTTGGAACGAGTTCGAGATCCAGCGTTTCTACCAGACTCAGTATCTATTGGTGCGGGATCCGGCGATCTTGAAGATGGCACTAGAGCGCACCCCGGCGCTCGAGAAGGGCCTGATCGACCACATGCTGCCCCCACCCGAAGAGCGCGACCCGTCCCTCGAGATCCCTACGAGGGACGATCTCGCGAAATATATGCGGGAACGGCTCACGGTTTCTCAACTGGACTATTCGAACGTCATCAGCGTGTCCTTCGAACATCCGTCGGCTCAGATCGCGGCCGATGCGGTCAACGCGGTCTTGGGGGCCTACAAGGATTTTTTCGTGAGCACGGGCATCGAGGCGCGGAATGACGCAACGACGCTGATCGAAACGGAGATTCAAAGTGCTCAAGCCGAATTGCGCGAACTCGACGTTCAGATTGCCGATGCACGGGACAAGGCGGGCTTGCCGGTTTCGGGAACCGGCACGGATATCTCGCTCGCAAGATTGCAGCGGGTGGATCAGGCGCTGACGGAAGCCAAAGCGAGGCGCGTCGCGGCTGAGGCTCGTGTCGAGTCGCTGCGGCATGCGAACAAAGAAGGTGTGCCCGAGGTCGTCGGGAATCCCGCCGTCATGAAGTATCGCGAGGACATGGGGCGCTTGCAGGCGGAGATCGCCAAGCTCGAGGGGAAGGTCGGGCCTTCGTGGCCACGCCGCGTCGAACTCGAACGAGCCATTGCCGAGACTCGCCGAAACCTAGAGGAAGAGCAGTTCAGGCTCTACGGGCAGGTCTCCGAGGAGGCCCACGCGGCCTTGGCGAGCGCGCGTCAAGAAGAGCGGCAACTCGCCGCACTCCTCGATCGCGAATTGCAGAATTCCTCCAACGTGCAGCGCAGTTCCTCCGACCTTCAGCAACTGCTCGCACGACGGGCTCAGACCCAAGCGAGTTTGGAGCGCCTTCTTTCGCGAAAAGAGGAGGTTTCCCTCGGAGACGAGTACGAGAAGATTCTCGCTCGCCAAGTCACGGTTCTCGCCAAGGCGCGGGTGCCCGAGCAGCCCTCGTCGCCGCGCGTCAAGCTGAATCTGGCGCTAGGCTTGCTTTTCGGTCTCTTCCTCGGCCTCGGTGCCGTTTTCGTTGCCGAGGCGATGGACAACAAGGTGCGCAACGGATCGCAGCTTCAGCACTTGCTGGGCCTGCCGCTTCTCGGCTCCATTCCGCGGGTCGAGGCGCCGAGTCGGCCGCGTTTGGCGTTTTCGCGCAAGAACAAGAAGCAGGCGCATTCTCCGATGATGGCGGCGCAGCAGCATGACGCTGAGGAGTCGTTTCGCGGTTTGCGCTCGGCGTTGATGCTCTCTCAGGCGAAGCGTCCGCCGCGTTCGATCCTCGTGACCTCCGCATTGCCCGGAGAGGGCAAGAGCACAATCGCCGCCAATCTCGCGCGCACCTTGGCCACCTTCGGCCATCGCACGGTTCTCATCGATGCCGATCTAAGGCATCCGCGTTTGCATCGTCTGTTTCGTGCCGAACACAACAAGGGACTGACGAATGTCTTGGCAAGTTCGGAGTGCCTGGAAAAGGTGATGCTGACGACACACATCGAGAATCTCGTGTTGATTCCGGGAGGACCCTGCCCTCCGGATCCGGCGACTTTGCTGGATGAAGAGCGATTCCGCGTGCTGGTCTCTGATCTGACGCAATTGCACGGTTTCGAGTTCGTGATCATCGATACGCCTCCGCTACTGGTCTTTGCAGACGCTTTCAACATCGTGCCGGCCGTCGAAGGGTCGATTCTCGTCGGTCGCGCCATGGAAACGCCGAAAGAGGCGATTCGGCAGGCTTATGAGAGCCTTGCCCAGGTCGATGCGCCGATGCTCGGCTGTGTGCTCAATGGGGAAGTCAGCGAGGAGCAGGGCGGCAGCTACTATCGCTACTACCACTACCGTCGCGGCTACTATCAGAAAGAGGCTGAGCGCCGGAACGCGAGCGAAGGCTCGGAGGTACCGCGCCGTCGTCGCAAGTCGAGAGCAAAAACGCGTATCGGCGCTTGATCGTCGGCTTCTGTGCGCTTCGCATGAGGACACCGCCCAAGGCGTCCGGTGGTCTTGGGGAATGGCGCTGGACAATCCCTTCCTTCGATGCGTGTCGACGGTGACGATGGCTGTTGATCGGGCGGATGAATCTTCCGCTTCGGCCTCAGGGCTGCTCCGGCGAGCCGGAGTGCGGACGAAGGCGATCACGCACGGACGGTCATCACCGAAGGGGGGATTCGCAAGGGCCGGCTGCCAAGGGGAGCGTGGACGAGTGATCAGCCGGGAATGATCGCAAGCCTTGGTCCCATGGTATCCGAGGACAATTGAGCGAGATCAAGAAGCGAGTTCGCTGCGATTGACAGGGGGTACGGCGGAGCCTAGTATTTGCACCGTCGCTTCTAGATGCGAATACTTCGCATGCAGCTAGCGATTGAAATCGAGGCTCGCATGACAGGATTGATCTCTAAGTCGCGTGTTGGAAACATCTTAGAATCATTTCGTCGAGGATTCGCTCGACTGCTACCTTCTCGGGGGCTGCACGGCGGTCCGGGCGCTCGAGGAGATGATGGAGCCTCCACCAGCCGTAAGGAGCAAGGCCCCCGGTTCCATCGGCTTCCGAAGATGGAAGGTTCGTTGCACTTGAAGATGCTCCCGCTCGTTCTTCTTTTGGCGTGCGTCCCGGGAAGCGTTCTTGCCGAAGACGGCGATTCGAAAGAGAAGAAGGAACTCGAAGAAAAGAAGGCGACGATCGCCGAGCGGGTCATGGTCATCGGTTCGGCTTCGAACGCCAACGATGTACCGGGCTCAGCGCACTATATCGGCAAGGAGGAACTCGAGCGCGGACGTTTTACGGATATTCATCGTGTCTTGCGGAAGGTTCCCGGAGTCAACATTCAGGAAGAGGATGGCTACGGCCTGCGCCCGAGCATCGGCATGCGGGGAACGGGAGTCGAGCGCAGCCAGAAAATCACTCTGCTAGAAGACGGATTGTTGATTGCGCCGGCGCCTTATGCAGCACCGGCGGCCTACTATTTTCCGGTGGTAGCCCGCATGGAAGGCGTCGAGGTTCGCAAAGGATCCGGATCGATAAAGCAGGGGCCGTATACCAATGGTGGTTCGCTCAACCTGCTCTCTCGTTCGATTCCTTCTGAATTCGGTGGTCAACTCAGCGCGGCGCTTGGGGATTTCGGGGAAAAGCGCGCGCTCGCGCATGTGGGCGATACCGTCGGGCGTTTCGGGTACATGCTCGAGTCGGTTCAACATCAGGCGAGCGGCTT
>JALUUK010000617.1 GCA_027021395.1 Acidobacteriota bacterium | reverse complement strand
CGCGAATGCATTCGAGCGTTTCGCTTCGCCCCATGCCGAAGTGCTTCAAGCCATAGGCCGCAATGCTCGGATAACCCAATTCGCTCAGAAGATCGGTCTCATCGAAAACCCGCAACACCGAGCAGAGCGTCAACTTCGCCCGATTGCCCACACGAAACGATTCCCAAGCGATCGCATGCAAGCGCTCGCCGGACATCGTCGTCAGAATCTCGCTGCCGGGATCGCCGGCGCGAGCATCGTCATGGAGGCAGCTATCTTGTAGACACTTGCCTTGGTGAAGATCGCTCTTTGGATCGTAGGTCTCGCACCTTTCACGCACCTCGTATGCTTCACATGCCGCGCATGCTTGGTACACCATCGCCTCCTGCATCATGACCATCTCCTCGATGATTCGCGTTGAGCGAATCGATCCAGCAGAGCATTGCCTAGACCGTTTCCTGAAACGTTTCCCTGTATGCCCACCATGAGCTAAGAGTTCCCCATCAAGCCGGACAATTGTACCATTACAAGAAATGCACTGCTTGTCGATTTGGCTAAAAACCTGCATCTATCATCAACAGATCGCGTTTCTGAGTGAAGTGGTCCCTCAAGAACCGGACAGTTGCCGAGGTGGATCGGCTTTCCCCACGATCTTCTCTGCCGGCAGGTGACCGCCTGTGCCCGCCTTCGCACCGTGACCATGTTTGAAATGAAAGGCTTGAACACGACCTAGCATTTCCTCGCTATAGCCGAAACGTGCCGAGGCCGATTCATGGAAATCACGGCTGTCGACAGCTTGATCTCTCTTCTGGATTGAGGCGTGGGCCGTTCGTTGGTGACGACGATACTATCGTGGACCCGTGCGTAGGCCACGAGCCAACCGTCCGCACCGGTCGCGAACTTGGCCTTTGCGTGATCGAAGTACTTCGGGTGCCGCTAGACCCACACCACAATATCGGTGCAGGCGCTCGTGACTTCATCGGTGTCGACACCCAGGAAATAGGCTCTCGGCAGATCCTCCTTGACCTAGCGGACAAGGTCCTCCGCCTTGCGACCAACCAAAAGCTCACTGCGGACTCTCTCGATGCTGAACAACCGACCTTCGCGATGGCGACGAATCAGACTCTTTCAGACCCCCGGGCAGAGATCGAAGGCCTAGTGGGGAAGGGTGAACGGACCATTGTGAAGTGACCTTCATTGAACGAGGTCTGTTCGTGAACCCGCTTTCTCTCGCTCTTCCATTCATCTCATGCCTGTCGGCCCGAGGTTTTTGCCGGCAAGTTGCCCCAAGTGCTTGTCTCAGATTGAGATATCCTAGGCCGTAGTGTCGTTGCATCCGGCATATCGACCCTGCCCATCGGTTGGCAGATACCTTGCATTTCCCTCCGCTATGACGTTCACGAACTTGGTGCACCACGCGCCTCGCTCGACGAACGATCGGAGGTCCGCCATGCTCTGCGGCATCGAAAAAAGGCCTGTTCCTTCTCTTGGTCGTGGGTCCGAGTTCGTCGAGCATGCGTTGCCTTCGCCTCGCAACCTTCGAGAAGATCCAGCTTTCCTGCATGATCTAGATACGCATCCCGAGCGAGCATTCGAACTCTTCTACACCCATACCATGCGTTTCTTCCGGGGACGAGGTGCTTCGCTGCTGCTACGAATCCCGGAGCAAGATCGTGAAGACTTCGTACAGTCCTTCGTCCTAGCCTGCTGTGAAAACGGATTCCGTGTTCTACGAAAGTACCGCCCAGACTACGGTGCTTTCGATGCTTGGCTCACGACGGTGGCGCGCAATCGGCGCACCGATCGCTGGCGACGCTGGGACAACCGCGTCATCGTCGACGATGAAGTCGTCGAGAATGCCCTGCCCCCTCGAAAGCTCGATCTCGTGGAGAGAATCGACCGCCAACGACTAAAGCGAGCCATTCGTGAATTTCTGATGAAGATCCCGGCGGAGGACAGGCGGCTCTTGCTCGACTATTCGGAAGGCTGCCGGCCGCTCGAACTAGCCAAGCGCAATGGCCTGCCTCCAGGCGCCAACAAGAAGATCTCCGACCGCGTCAGGTACCGTTGTCGTCAGCTTGCCGCGTGGCTGGCGGAAAGGAAGATCTACTGCCTTGAACCTTACTCGAACACCGAGACCTTTCCTCCCGGGCGATCTCCTGAAGGATCTCGGCGAGAGTCGAGCGGCTGATCTGGATAGGGCAAGCATTGGGCTGAGTCCCGCCGCAACCTGATATCGCTTGGGTGATCGCGCTCTCGTCACCGTCTTGACTGCGGGCCCATTCGAAGTCGGAGTGCTCTGTTCGCAAGACTCAGCTCCCGGAGAGGAGAACCCGCCGGATCGGGACCGGCGACCCGCTCTCTCCACTCGAATCAACGAAGCAGAAAACCTGATTCGGAGTGATCGACCAAAGTACCGATCAAAAACTAGAGACCATCGTCGATGGCGGGTTCCTGCCCATCCGCCGCGACAGCTCTTGCCGACGTCGCTGGCGGGGGCGAACGACACCGGCTCGGTCTGTTGTGGGCGCAAACTGGAGATTCCTGCCGAAATTGTAGACGACGCCGAAGGTCCACGTGCGCAGGATGTGGGTGTTGGATCCATCGACGATCTGGCTCACGGTGAGATATACGTCTAGAGCTGACGACACGGAAGCGACAGCACCTGTACCCAAACCCCAGAAATCGGCATTCGCCGCGACATCATGAACCCCTGCCGCTGCTAGTATATTGGGATCGAGATCGTTGGCCCAATCCATGCCGTCGACCGTATCCTGCCAAAACCCGAAGCCGCGCAGCAGAATGCTGTTGGACGCGAAAAGACCAAGCTCCGCACTTGCGTTCTGCCGATCGAGGCTCCACCGCATGACATCTTCGACCATGCTGTAAGTGTAGTTGAATTGAAAATAACCCGACTGCTTGGCAGGGCCGAGTGGAACGCCAAGATAGGTGCCGAGGGAATACTCGCTCAGATCCTTGCCGAGTGCCGTATGTCCGAGACTCTCGTACTTACCCACCGGTTGGATCGTACCGAGCGACATGGTGAATACCAGATTCTCGTTGTTCACGACCTGGTAGCGCAGATCGATGCTCAAGTCTTGCAGTGCGGAATGCCATTTCCCGTCGTCATTCGGAGCTTCCGGGAGAATCCCTTGATAGCGAGCCCCGACCTGCGCAATGCTGGAGTCGATGGCCAATCTATCGGTGATCCCATAAGAAAACCCGAATGTAGAGGTTCTGCTATCGATCGTTCCGGCATCGAATCGCCTTGCTGGAACCATCTCGAAGATGGGGAAAAGCGCGGCAAAGCTGTCAGGTCGCCGAGAGAAAACATGGTCGTCCACACGCCCTAGGGTATACGAGAAGGAAAGGTTTCCTTCTCCTTTCTCCGGCAACCACGCTTGGCCTAGCGCCGGAAGAGACACGAAGAAGGCAAGAAATAGCAACAGAAACCGTTGAGACACATGCTTGGTCATCATGGATCACCATCCTATTCTGTTGTTTCTGCGAAACGCTATTGCAGTGTCACGAGCGCCTTGTTGATAGCGCGCATGAGCCGACGCACGCTTACCGGCTGATTCACCACGATACCGAACTCTCGCTTTGCTTTGGAGGTCTCGCGCCGATGTTCTCGCGCGAGAACAGGGATGATGGTCGGACGCAGCGACGCTGATTGTATGTGTTCTTCGAGTGCGCGGGCTTGATCGTAGCCAACGAGTACGAGATCCACTCGCTCGTCGGCGATGACATGCTCGAACTCGTCGAAATCGTCGGCAAAGGTCACCTTATGACCGGCGGCTTCCAATGTCTCGGCAACGTCTCCCCCCCGACGACCTTGATACAGCAACACGGTTGCGGTCACGCCGGCGCGATCCACGCGATCTCTCGTTACGCCGGGTTGTCGCGTGAGGAACTTCTCGCCACATGCGATTGTCGGCGCATCCGTTGCGAGGATGGTGACAGCCAAGACCAGCAAGACCCGGAATGTCGGAACAGACGGCTTGATCTTCATCTTGCCTCCCCTCGACCATTTCGAACGGTCGATAACGAATACGCGAGCATAGTGCGATTTCGGAATTCAAGTCAACCACGACCGTAGACGACTTGAATCCTGCGCGTGCCGAACTGTGCAATATGCTTCACATATCGCCATCGTATCAGTGAAGGTGACTTCATCAGCCGAGATGTGCCGAACGCTGAACGAGAATCTCTTCCGCTTTTTCGAGATAACGTTGCATGCCATCGGGAAGCGGCGATGGAAGGCCGAATGTCCGCCGCAGATGCGGCGCGGCAAGCAGGTAGTAGCCCGACTTCAGCGCGAGTTCAAGCATCTCTTCTGCGCGCTCGTTGTCTCCGACACGGTAGTAGGAGACGGCCAACTCGAAAGCGTTGATGCCGTTGTCCGGATCGATCTCGATGGTGCGCTTCACCTCTTCCTCGTGCCGATCGATGTCGCCGAGTGCTGCCGTAAGGAAGGCAGCTTGGGCGTGAAGGTGTGAGTTGTCGTCGAAGGCGGCAAGCTGTTGATCGACAAGATCCAACTGATCCAGCCAGATTTGATCAGCTAGATCGATTTCGTTCATCGCCGTGTACAAGGTCCCCGCATGAAGCCGAATATCGCGAATGTGATCGTCGGGAACCAACTTGAGCGCAACCTCGTAGTTCTCGCGAGCACGCTCGAGATCACCACGTTCAAAATGCGCGACACCGACCCATAGCCGCACTTCGTAATCCTCGCCGAATCGATCGAGAAACGTCCTACCCGTCCGGATGGCCAATTCGTATTGTCCGGAGAAGGTGGCGGCCATCGTCATGATCCAGTACGCTGCCGCATTCGCCTTGTCTCGACGAATGATGCTGGAAAGCAACGGAATGGCCCGCTTCTCGAGCCCCCCGAGGAAATAGGCTTCAGCCTGCCCAAGTTCGACTTCAATGGCATCTGACTCGAGGGTAGCCAAAGACTCGCCGAGACTGAGAATCTCGTCCGACTTACCCCGGAGCCAGGCATTCCAGATCAACCCTCGATAGGCAGCGACGAGCTGCGGATCGATTTCGAGCGCGGTGCGATAGTGCTCTCTCGCGTTCCTCAAGGTAGAAGCAGGTCCCTGCCCGAGAAACCACTGATCACCGAGAATCGAGCCGATGCCGACATGCGACTCTGCGAGTGATTTGTCGATCCTCAGGGACCGCCTGTATAGACTCAGCGCTCGCTCGCGGTCTTGTCGGTCATTGCTCTGGCGAAGCTTGCTGGCTTCGAGATAGTGCAGATAGGCGTTGACGTCGTATGTCTTCCTGGTGAGCAGCTTCCTCTCTTGATCCGGGGAAAGGCCTTGCGCGACGATGCTGCGCGCGACCTTCATGGCAAGCCGGTTCTGTGTGTCGAAAAGATCTTCGCGAGCCCCTCGAACCTCATCAGACCAAACTTGGCGACCCGTGCTGCCATCGATAAGTGAGAGCCGAACACTGAGTTCACCGTTGATTTCCCTATACTCACCTTCGATCAGGCGATCCACTCCTAGCTCTCGAAAGATCGATTCGAGAGGAGTATTCGTAGCGTCGTAGCGACTAGAGGTAACCCATGGAGTGACCTGGAAGGAACCGACGCGCGTAAGACGGGAAATCAGCGACTGAGTGATTCCATCGGCGATGTAGCGGTCCTTCTCGGTATCGGTGCCGACGAGCCGCAGAGGAAGAACAGCCAAGGATGCCGGAGGCGCTGCTCGTGCATTCACTGCGGTGAGCGAAGACCGAGAAAACGTCCCATGACGGATCATTCCCACAATCGACACCACGAGTAGAGCCAGCGCTATTCCAACAAGAAATGCTTGGCGTCGCCGCTTTCGAACAATCTCCCGAGTCCTAGGTGAAGAAATGAAATCGAGTACGGGGGCCACTTGCGTCTCGATCGTCTTGTCATCAGCTGAAAGCGTTCTCGCCACCGCTTCGATAGCGCTATGGAACTCCACCATGTCCGCAAAGCGATGATCGGGATCCTTTTCAAGTGCGCGCAAGACGAGCGCGTCGATCGCTGGTGGGATATCAGGACGGTGACGGCTAGGCGGATCGGGTTCTGTGTGAACCGCTGAATAGAGGAGTGACTCGAGCCTTTCCCCGGTGAATGGCGGACGTCCCGCAAACATTTGATACATCACTGCACCGAGACTGTAGACATCGGTTCGGCGATCGATCTTTTCGCCACGCACGGTCTCCGGGGCCATGTAAGGCGCCGTCCCGGCTGCGGCACCCGCTCGCGTGAGCCGCGTCTGATCTTCGATGATCGCCAAACCGAAGTCGACCAACACAACGGAGCCATCGCTAGCTAGCATGATGTTTCGAGCCGAAACGTCTCGGTGAAGAACTCCGTGTTCATGAGCATGACTCAGCGCAGCGGCCGCATCTCGCGCGATCCTAAGCGCCTCGCCGGGGTCGAGCGGCCCGGCTCGCATCCGGTCTTGAAGTGTCTGCCCGTCGACGAACTGGAAGGCGATGAATACCCGCTCTCCCTCTTCCCCGGCGTCGAAGACAGTCGCCATCCCCGGATGGTCGAGGTGCGACGCCGCACGAGCCTCGCGCAGAAAGCGCTCTCGCGATTCGCGAGACATCGCGCACGAATCAGCCAAGAACTTCAGCGCGATCGTTCGATCAAGAAGTTCGTCACGGGCTCGCCATACTGAACCCATGCCCCCCTCACCGAGCTTGCACTCGATGCGGTAGCGTCCGATGACCGCCCCTTCCCGTAGGTCGCTCATTCACTCCTTCCCAGTGAACCCGTCTTCCGAGTGGACCAAAGCCGCCATATTCAAACGAGTTAGATCGCTTTACCTGCAAATTGTATTGTACACGAAGGCGAGACTCGCCGAGAGGTCGAGAGAGTCCCGTGGCTCGCCGAATCGGCCGTTTCTCTCCCGGTTCCGAGGAGATCTAGCGCCTATCGGTGTAGCGGTTCGACTGGAATCGCTCCACAGGCTTGGAGAGGTTTTCGGGCGAGTTCGCCAAGTAGATGGCTGGAGGTGACCGCAGGGGAACAAGTGGACGAGTCGCGCATGGCGCTTTACGCTCGTGTGGATGCGGGCCTCGCCGATGCTCTGCTGAGTATCTTCTTGCTGCATCCGCGCATCCCCTACGCTAGGTCGCGGCGGCTTCAGGGATTCGAACTTTCGCTTCGAGGACCTCATCTCTTCTTGCCGGCCGACGTTCCTGGTCGTTGACGGGGGGTGAAGGAAGAAGTGGGAGAAAAGTCCATGATTCATGGTGTTGTCGTCAGTCGGCTAGATGACACGCGAAGCGCTCAGATGACACAACGTCTCGAGCCGGGAACGACGATTACGGTCGGCCGCAGCCGGGCCTGCGATCTGCGCTTGAATGATGTCCAGGTTTCGGCCCGGCATGCAGAACTGAAGCTGGTGGGACGAACCATTACGATTCGCGATCTCGGCAGTCGCAATGGAACGTGGTTGTTGGACAAGGATGGGGAACACCGCATCGCCGACGGCAAGCCCGAAACACTGGATTTGCTTGGCGCTTTGCGGATCGGACCCTACCGAATTGTCCCCTGTGAGGCGCTCGGTGACGAGGTCTTGCTTTCTTCGAGTCATGCCTTCGATATCTCGACACAGCCCGAAATCGCGCTGCAACGTCCCCCCAGACATCTTGCGGACCAAGCCGCTGCACGCGCATACGAAGCGCTTTCGCGTGCATTGTCCAACACGAAAGAGCCTCTGCCCAAAGCTCTTCTCACAGAATTGGTTCGACTTGCCGGAGCTGACACAGGTTTCTTGCTGGAACTCCCGGGCGAGCGACTTCTAGCCCACGAGGGTATACGTGGACCGGCCGTCCTGTCGCAGCGATTCATCGAGGCAACGGTCGATCGCGGCGGCGTGTGGACCTTTCGGCCTCGGTCCGACGAGAACCAGGAGGTCTGTAGCGAAAGTATTCGAGCTTACGAACCCGGAATCGTGCTGACCGGTGTTTGCTTTGAAGCCGGCCCCCATGGCGTTGCTGCCATGGGGTATCTGGAATCGAGACTCGCCCCTCCTCCCGAGCAAGAAGGGGCACTGCGCTA
>JALUUK010000616.1 GCA_027021395.1 Acidobacteriota bacterium | reverse complement strand
GCCGGACAGGTGTGTCCGCATGCGGTCATTTTTGGTTAACAATCTTCGCGCCACGCTGGGTGGGTTCAAGGCTGCATGGACGCGTCCGAAGAGTCGGGAGAATCATCGAAGTTCCCCGGACGAATAGGAGATTCCCCGATGCCTTCTACGCTTCCACCGCCACTTTCCTCACCCGAGTCGAAACGAAGTGGCGAGGCCCGTGTGATCTCAGTGGCCTCGGGAAAGGGTGGTGTGGGAAAGACCGTCATCGCGACCAACCTCGCGCTCGATCTTGCTCAAAGAGGGCTGAGCGTGGTCTTGGTGGATCTAGACGTTGGTGGTCCGGATGTTCACACCATGCTCGGAGAGTATTCGCCGACTTCGACCTTGGCGGATTTCATCTCTCGCCGAGTTCATTCGATCGATGACGTCGCCTACGACTTGCTGTCGTATCGCGGCCTTCGATTCGTTCCCGGATGTGGGCAGACATTGGCGACGGCCAATATGAGCTATGCAACCAAGAAGAAGATCATCCAGAAGCTGCGCCGGATCGATGCCGACAGCATCGTGATCGACGTCGGTGCGGGCACTGGTTTTCACGCGCTCGATTTTTTTCTGATGGCGGATCAACAGGTGGGTGTAGCCACCGGCGATCCTTCCTCGGTGCTCGACTTGCATCGTTTCTTGAAGCTAGCTGCCATGCGTTGCGTCACCGCAGCGTTCAAGGCCGGTGATCCCTTCTCAAAGGCCCTGCGAATCTTTGATCCGGGATCGATTCATGAGATCTATCGCATTGCCGAGGATTTCGGTTGCAAGGACGGCGCAGTGAAAGCTCTTGCCGGCTACCGGCCGATGCTCCTGCTCAACCGAGTGGGTAATGAATCGCGAACCGCGTCCTATCAGCTTCGTCGCCTGCTCGAGAACTTTTTCGGCAGAAAAATCGATCTTCTCGGTATGATTCCCGAAGATGAGGAAGTGCGTCGATCGGTTCATTCGCACCTTCCGCTTCTAGCAGCGGGAACGGTATGTCCTGCGGCAGACGAGATGCGCTCGTTCGGCGGAGCCATGCTCGATCGCCTCGAGAGCCGGTCATAAACACGATCGAGCCTCTTTTTCGCAATGAACCTCGGCGAGGTTCGGAAGAGGGGAGGATCCGGAGCTAATGCTCCTTGACATAGGCTTTGCGAAAGAGGACGGCGACTTGGTCGGAGCCGATTCCTAAGCGTTGCGGGTCGGGAAGCGAGACGAAGGTCGCGGGAACGAGTTGCTCGAAGTCGGTCTTCCAGCGGCGCAGCAAGTTTCCGCCCATGAACGCGCTGACTTCATGGGAACGAACCTCGAGGCGAACTTCGTAAGCTTTGCCGAGCCTCATCGCTTCACGTGCGATGGTCCATGTCGGATTGTCTTCGGAGTAGAGCGCATCGTCCCAGTTGAACCCCATGTGCCAGAGATCGCCGCACCACATGGACCAGCGTGCCCAAAACTTTCCAACCGGAAAAATTACGAAGATTTCGCCGCGTCCTTCCAACGGAACGAATTCCACTGTCACGTCGTAGTCTCCGCGCGGTGAAAGCGGAAGTTCCAGACGAGACCAGCGACCAGCTTCGTTCTGAAGGAGATCTTCTTCGTTCCATCGCCAAGTTCCGGCGATCGTATCTTGGGGCAGTTCCACCAGCGGCAGGAGGTCGCCGTTCCACGGGGGAGTCACCGGCGCCGGTCGTTCCGGCCCCCCGCCCATCACGGGACTCGGTTCTTCTTCTGCATCGAGCGCTTGCTCGACGGCGAGTTCGGGAATCGCTTCGGTGGGGATGAGGCCGGGTTCGTCGGCCGGGCGAAGTGCGGTCTGTTCGCGGCTCGTCCACCAAAGTGTGGCCGTCGCCACGGCGACGGATACCAAGAGTACGGCGACGACAGGTTCGGCGAATCGCCTGAAGGATCGGCGCGGTTGCGCCTTTCTGCCGCGCAAGTTCTGAGGAGCCCGACCGCCTTCACGAGACAGGTGAGGGATGGGTTGGGTGATGTCGATATCCGCCGGTGGCGTATCCGCTACCGCGCGCGCCGATGGAGTCGCCGATTCAGCCGGTGGGGGCTCCGTCCGCCGGTCCGGGAGCGGCACCGGCGTGTCCGTAGGGTGGGCGGCGAAGCTCTGCGGACTCGGCGGTAGGAAGGAAACGCTTGGTTTTCCCTCCGCCGCGTCGGGCTCGGCGAGAAGGTCTTCGAAACCGCGTCCCCTCTCGAGAGGCGTGAGGTCGTCGACGATCGTTGCGGGTTGAGCGGGACGTTTCGTCGGATCGTCGGCGGTCATCTTCTCGAGGCAATCGAGGATCGCCCTATCGACGTCGGGCTTGAGTGCGGCAAGGGATTCGCACACCGAGACCGGTGCTCGATGCGCACTCGACTCCGCTCGCGGAGGCGGATGCCCGGTGAGCATCTGATGCAGAATCGAGCCGAGGCAGTAGATGTCGCCACGGATGGAGTGGGTGCTCGGATCGGCGCCCTCAGGGGCGGAGTGCGCCGCATATCGATGATCTTCGGCAGTCTCGGTCCTTGGAGAGCGAACGATGCCGTAATCGACGACTTTGACCCGTCCGTCGGGAAGCAAGAAGATATTTCCGGGATGGAGAGCGCCGTGGATCAGGTCGCGCTCGACAAGACCTTGTAGAGCCCACGCGCATTGGCGGGCGATTTCGACGGCAATCGGGGTTGAAAGAAGACCGTGCCGTTCGAGGCAGTGGTCGAGGCTGACGCCATCGAGAAATTCACTGACGACGAAGAACTTCCCGTCCTTGGTTCCGCATTCGATGAAGCGGCCGAGATTGGGATGCTCCAATTTGCGCGCGTGCAGCAGCTTTCGTGTTGCGGCTTCAGCATCTCGGCGATTCGAAAAGCGATAGACCTTGAGCACGAGTGCGATCGAAAGCTTCGGATGGCGCGCGCGATAGACGGCTCCGCGGCCGCCGGATCCCAACGAAGGGCCGAGCTCGTAAGGCCCTATGCGGATGGTCGGAGCGCCGGCCCCGGTGCGATGCTCACCGTGCGCCTGGGGCGAAGACCTGTCTCGAGGGGGGTGTGCCATGGCCGGATTCTATCCCGATCGTTCGGCGCGCGGGGAACTAAAGAAAGATGAAGTTCGGAGGGCGAGCGGGCAGGGCTTCCGTCTCTCGCGGTCGGCCGTGGCTTACGGCGCGGTCTATCTCCTCTTGCAGCGCGCGCTCCATGCGTCGGATTTCACTAGGAGTGATCATCCCGCCCGAGAGCAGTTTGCTGCGCAGGGTGTCGATCGGACAGCGAGTGCTCGAATGGGCCCGCGTGTACCGGCCGGAACACGGCAGAGACCTTCGCTTGCCGGATGCACATTCGATGATCGTCGGACCTCGTCCCGCTCGTGCGCGAGAGATGGCGCCTGCCGCGGCCTGCCGAACCGACAAGACGTCGTTCCCGTCGGCGTGGGTCGAGCGCAGGCTCTCGGTGACGGAAGAAACCATGGCCTGCACGATGTCGTGGCTACGGCGGGCCTTTCTTCGCGAAGCGCCATTGTTTTCGAAGACATAGATCAACGGAAGCCTATGCTTCGCTGCGAAATGCAGACTCTCGTAGAGTCGACTTTCCTCGAGCATGGGTGCGCTGAAAAAAACCACGCTGACGGCGCTTTCCGAAGGGTTGAAGATGTTCTTCATCTGCTGCGCAAGCGCGATGCCCGTGGCGAGGCGCAGCCCGCCGTGGAATATGGCGGTGTTTTCGTGTCGCTGGATCGCTTCGTCGACAATTTCTAGTGATGACGAACACCCGGGCGGAAGCTGATCGTTTCGGTGTCGTAGTTCGGAAATCAGGCCGGAGAGGCTGCCGCCGCGTGCGAGATAATGTCCGTGGGAGCGATAGCGGGAGGAGAGCGTGTCGTCTGCTTCGAGCAGAGAACAAATCCCGACGGTGATCGCCTCTTGCCCGATGCATAGCTGTATCGGGTGATTCCGTTGATCGAGGTGAAAGAGCGCCTCGAGGCGCAACTCGGCAAGACGAATCAAGAGCATGCGCCGAAAGAGCTCCTTTTCAGGAACGTCCTTTCGTGTGCGAAGCACTTGCGGCCTTGATACGTCGTGATTCACGAGGCGGCTCCCGTTGCAACCTTTTCCGGCACAGCGGCTTCCTTGTCGCCAAGCCAGCGGCCCTGAACCGCAGTGACGTTTTTCATTGGGGCGCGGCCGAACATGCGGTAGGCAGACAGCAACTCGAGGATGCCCTCGTCGAGATCGCGTCGCGCGACGAAACCCGCTTTGGCTAGGCGCTCGTTGGAGACGATATAGTTCCGCTGATCGGGGTCGCGTCCATACTCGGCGTAGTGGATATAGAAATCGGGAACGTGGCTCTTGATCTTCTCTGCCAATTCGGCCTTGGAAAGATTCGCTTCATCGAGGCCGACGTTGAAGGCCCTGCCGCACATCGTGTCGCGGTGCAGCATGGCATGCAAGATCGCGTCGGCGACGTCGCGGACGTGCAGATAATTTCGCTTGAAGTCCTTTTCGAAGATGACGATGGTGCCGTCCGTGACGGCCGCATAGACGAAATGGTTGACGAGTAGGTCGAGGCGCATTCGCGGCGAAGCGCCGAAAACCGTAGCCAGCCGGAAGGTCACGACGTTTTCGTGTTCGAGCAGTCGCCGCTCCGCTTCGACCTTGGTGCGGCCGTAGAGAGAGATCGGTTCGAGCGGGGTGTCTTCCGTGCAAAGAACGGTTCCCGACTGAGTTCCATAGCCGCTGTTGGTCGTCGGGTAGATGACCAACTGATTATTGCTGCAGAGTTCGTGTGCGAGGATCACGGCGTCACGATTCGTCGTCGTCGCATCGTGAGCAAGGCGGTCGCAGGCGGGAGCGCCGACGATGGCGGCGAGCGGAACGACCACGTCGTGTGAGCGAATCAACCTTTCGAGGAGATCCCTGTTTCTCGCATCACCATGGATGAAATCGAAGCCCGGATGGGCGCAGAGATGCATCAAGGCGGCGGGGCCGTAGAGCAGGGAGTCGAGCACCGTGACCCGGTGGCCGGAACGAAGAAGTTTCTCGCACAAGGTCGAGCCGAGATAGCCCGCTCCCCCCGTGATCAGCACGCGATCCATGAAAACCGTCCTCTCTTGTCCCTGCACCCCTGTGTCAGGTCGATCCCGGAGCCGGCTCAGGGAAGCACCGAGAGCTCAGCGATCCCGCTCTCCATCCTCCTAGACGGTCCCTTCGGCAAACTCCGTTCTTCGCCAAATGTGTGGTCTGCGGACGCCTGAAGGCAAGAGCGAACTCCTTCGAAGAAGCCGTGGCTGATCTCATTTCGGTGAGTAGAATGCCCGCCATGTTCACCATCAGCGGTCTTGGGAAGTCCTACGGCGCGCAGACGCTGTTCACCGACGCATCGATTCAGTTTCGACGCGGAGCGCGCTATGGGATCGTCGGAGCCAACGGTTCCGGAAAATCCACGCTGCTGAAGATCATTGCCGGCGAGGAAGAAGCGGGAGAAGGGTCGGTCTCCATCCCGAAGAAGGCGCGAGTCGGCGTCCTCGAACAGGACCACTTCCAATACGAGAACGTTCCGATTCTCGATGTCGTGATGATGGGAAACCAAGAACTCTGGCAGGCCATGGAAGACAAAGAGGCGCTGTTGTCCAAGCCTCCGGAGGAATTCGATGCAGAACTCTTCGGGGAGTATGAAGACATCATTCTGCGCAATGACGGCTACTCGATGGAAGCGAGGGCGGCGGAAATACTCGAGGGGTTGAGCATACCCGGTTCCATTCATCGGGAGCCGCTGTCGGTGCTTTCCGGCGGATACAAGCTCCGCGCGCTGCTCGCTCAGACTTTGGCCTCCGAACCCGACATCCTGCTTCTCGACGAACCTTCCAATCATTTGGATATTCTCTCGATTCGCTGGCTCGAGAAATTCTTGGACTCTTTTCGAGGGTGCGCGGTCATCGTTTCGCACGATCACCGATTCCTGAACAACATCTGCACGCATATCATCGATGTGGACTATCAGCGGGTGATGCTCTACACGGGGAACTACAACGACTTCGTCAAAGCCAAGGCGGCCAGCCGTGAGCGCATGGAATCAGAGATCAAGAAGCGCCGCCGCGAGATCGAAGAACACAAGAGCAACATCGAACGATTCAAAGCCAAGGCGACCAAGGCGCGTCAGGCCCAGAGCAAACAGAAGCTCGTAGACAAGATCGTCATCGAGGAACTTCCCGAGTCGTCCCGCCGGTATCCGAACTTCCAATTCAAAGCGAGGCGACCGAGCGGGAAAGTCGTCGTCGAGGTCAAGGACGTTTCGAAGTCCTATGGGGACAACAGGGTCCTCGAAAACGTCTGTCTGACGGTGCAGCGTGGAGACCGGCTGGCGGTGATCGGCCCCAACGGCATCGGGAAATCGACGCTGCTGAAGATCATCATGGGCCGAGTCGAAGCCGATGCGGGGAGTTCGGAGTGGGGTTACGAGGCCGTTCCGGGATACTTCGCCCAGGATCACGGCGAAGTCTTCGGCGACGAGCGCAAGAGCATCGAAGCATGGCTTTGGGATCGTTGCCCGGACAAGCCGATCGGATTCGTACGCGGGCATCTCGCGCGGGTGCTCTTCGGCAGTGAAGAGGTCGACAAGCGTCTCAGCGCGCTTTCGGGCGGTGAGGCCGCGCGTTTGGTGCTCGCCTCGCTCAGCATCGAAGAACCCACCGTGCTCGTGCTCGATGAGCCGACCAACCACCTCGATCTGGAGGGGATCGAGGCTCTGGTGGAGGGGCTTCGGAACTACGATGGAACGATCATCTTCGTCTCGCACGATCGCTGGTTCGTCGGGCGGCTCGCGACCCGGATCCTCGAGATCCGGGCGGACGGAATGGAAGACTTCCCCGGAACCTACGACGAGTACTTGGCTCATTGCGGGGATGATCATCTCGACGTCGACGCAGTGATCCGCAAGGCGCGTCGCGAAAAACGATCCTGACGGCGGTCCCGAAGCATGCCGGCGGCGGTGGTGCCGACACGCCGTCTCGATTTGACTCAAGTCAAGAGGAAAGCTCGGTGTTCGCCGTAGTTTGAGTGCCGATTGGTACAGGTTTGAGGCGGTGGGTTTCCGGCTCGCGTGCTCTCTTTCGTCCTCTCGAGAAAGGACCCGCGGGTCGGCGTGAGGCCTTTCCGCTCAATGAACCTCAGCATCCAAGCGACAGGAGCCGATACATGTCAGATCCGAAGTTGAAGGAAGTCGAAAAGACCATCCGGGCGATACCCTTTCCGACGCGCTTCGCCGTCGAAGTCTGCGCCGATTGCAACCTGCATTGCTCGATGTGCCACCATCCGGAGATGGTGCGACCCAAGGGCAAGATGCCGCTTCCTCTGTGGAAGAAGTGCGCAGACGAAATTGCACGAACGGCACCGGATACGAATTGCTGGTTTTCCTTCTGCGGCGAGCCTTTGCTCGAGCCCGATCTTCTCGCCGAGATGCTCGCATACGGGAAGTCCGTCGGCCTGACCTCCCTCAACATCAACACCAACGGCATGCTCTTGACGCCGGATACCGTCACCATGCTGCTCGACTCGGGGGTGGATCTGATCGTCATCGGCATCGATGGTTTTTCGAAAGAGACCTACGAAAAGGCTCGTCAGGGCGGCGATCGAGACGTCGTCTATGCTCAGGTGGAGCACCTGCTCACCGAGCGGACGAGGAAATTTGGAGACAAAGGCGGTCCGGAAATCCAGGTGCAGTTCATCGAAATGGATTTCAATTCACACGAGATCGAAGAGTTCAGCGAGTATTGGCTCGCTCGCGGAGCGGTCCTCAAGGTGCGCAACATGCTGAGTTGGGGAGGGAGATTCGATACGCCGGTCGAGGTCGGCAAGGATGAGCGCATTCCCTGCCCGTGGGCGATGACGATGATGCATGTCTTCTGGGACGGCCGCGTTCCGCGCTGTCCGGGCGATACGGAAGGGGACGAGGGCGTCGGCAATGCCTGGGACGATTCGCTTTCGAATCTCTGGATGAAGCTCGGCAAGTATCGCGATATCCATATGGATCGGCGTTTCGGCGATCTTCCCGAC
>JALUUK010000615.1 GCA_027021395.1 Acidobacteriota bacterium | reverse complement strand
GAGGGTAAGGCTCTCGGCGATACCACCACGCTGGCCGATCCGTCGGTGGTCGAGTCGCTCAAATCGCAGTACGACGACGAAGCCTAGCTCGAATAGGCCGGGACTCCTGGACTCGGAAGCTTGCACGCTCGAGGCCCGCTCTCGGTCTCCGGGCTTTCGACCGCGCGCTCGGTGGGGCGGGGGCCGGTCCTGGCACCGGGTACGGGGCAACGGTATCCTCGTGAGCGCGTCAGGAGCGGTGCATCTATGGCGATTCGGGAAGCAACGATCGAGGCGACCTACGAGCGAATGGCCGAGCGATTGGGGGAGTTCGTGCCCGATTTCGAGCTTCGTACCAAGGCCGAGTTGGTCTACGAGATCGAGCGTCTCAAGGTCGAACGCAACGCGGTCATCCTCGGTCACAACTACATGGAGCCGGCACTCTTTCATACTGTGCCGGATATCGTCGGTGACTCGCTGGAGTTGAGTCGGCGTGCCGCGCAGACCGACAAAGATGTCATCGTGTTTTGCGGCGTACGCTTCATGGCGGAGACGGCGAAGATTCTCTCCCCCGACAAGACGGTGCTGGTTCCGTCGTCTCGCGCGGGGTGTTCGCTTGCGGAGAGCATCACCGCAGCAGACGTGCGCGCTCTCAAGGAGCGTTTTCCCGGAATCCCGGTGGTGACTTATATCAATACCTACGCCGACGTGAAGGCCGAGTGCGACATCTGCTGTACCTCGAGCAATGCCGCAGCGGTCGTCGATTCGCTCGACTCCGACACGGTGATTTTTCTTCCCGACGAGTTCCTCGCGCGCAACGTGGCCAGAGATACGGGCAAGCGAATCATGACCATCCAAGAGATCGCCGCCGCGGGTGACCGCATGAGGTCGAGTGCCGGCGCAGAGATGATCTCGTGGAACGGTCGATGCGAGGTGCACGAGATCTTCGAGGTGGCCGACGTGCGATCCGTGCGCAAACAGTTTCCCGACGTCGAGGTGCTTGCGCATCCGGAATGCTCACCGGAGGTGGTGGAAGCATCCGACTTTTCGGGCAGCACGACGGCGATGATTCGCCATGTGCAATCGTCCGAGGCCTCGCGTTTCTTGTTGCTCACCGAGTGCAGCATGGGAGACAACATCATCGCGGAGAGTTCCGGCAAGGATATTCTGAGGCTCTGCTCTCATCGCTGTCCTCACATGGCCGAGATCACCTTGGAAGAAACGTTGGCGGCTTTGAGGGAGTTGCGCTTCGAGATCGATCTCCCTGCGGAAACCATCGAGCGTGCGAGAGGGAGCGTCATGCGTATGCTCGAGATCAAACCGTCTGCTGCCGCTCTCCCCTCGGCCTCGGCACCGCGAAGCGCCATCCGGTGAGGAATCGGGCGGCATGATCTTGCGGGTCGCCGGCAACCGTGTCCTCGATTCGCAGGGACCGGGATGCCGCGTGCCGGCAGTGATGATGAGTTTCGAAGAGGGCCCGCAGGCTTGCAGGGTCGATTCGCGAGAGGAAGGCGTTGACGAGTTCTGAACAAAAGTCCTATGACTTGTGTCGCCTTCACGCCGCTGTCGGCGACACGTCCGGCGAAGAGGTGGGAGCCTGGCAGGTTCTATCGGTTTTTGGTGACGATTCAGAACGTTTCCTTCAGTCGCAGATGACGGCGGATGTCGCGGCGCTCGATGCCTGCAGATGGGGATTGAGCGCATTGTGCGATGCCAAAGGGCGTGTGCAAGCCGTTCTGCATCTCTGCAGGGTGGATCGCGGGTTTATTCTTCTCGTGCCGGCGGAAATCGCGCAAGATGTCGAGCAGCGGCTTCGGTGTTTTATCTTGCGGGCGAAGGTGGTCGTCGCCGAGGTGAAAGCTCGGCAGTGGGGGATCATGGGGTACGGTGCCGCGGCTCGACTCGAAACCGCGGGTTTTCGGGTGCCTTCAACGGACGATCGAGGTTTCAGCGCAGAGGACAGGGCCTGGGTCATGCGCTATCCCGGTTCATTGCCCCGGTTCCGGGTGATTTATGCACAGGCCGGCGCGTCCGGGGGAGCGGACGCGTTGGGCGGAGAACTCGCAAATGCGAGTCGATCGCTCGATGCCTTCGATTCAGCGCATCCCGCCGGAGAGCGATGGTGGTGGTTGGCGCAAGACATATGCGCCGGCATGCCGATCGTTCGACCGGCAACTCGGGAACTTTGGATTCCCCAGGCGCTCAATCTCGACCTCTTGTCCGGGGTGAGTTTCACCAAGGGCTGCTACATGGGGCAAGAAGTCGTAGCCCGTGTTCAGCATTTGGCGGAAGCGAAGCGGAGGATGCTGCGAGCTAGGGTTGGTGCGAGTGATGCGCCGCCGGCGAACACACCGGTTTTCGGGCGTGATGGCTCGACATGGCGCAAGATCGGCGCGGTGGTGGATGCGGTTGCGGGGCCGGATGGCTGCGAACTCTTGGTGACCGCACCATTCCCGCTAGAACACGAGGTTTCGCTCCGATTAGGGGACCCGACTGGGTTGCCGATGGATCGCGTCGAACTCCCTTATTCTTTGGAGGCAAGAGTCGATGGGTGATGAACTCAAGTCTGCGTACGAATTGGCCATGGAACGACTTCAAGCGCGAGATCCGGAAAATGCCGATTCGGCTCCGCTGAGCGCCGAGCAGAAACGGCAAATCGCCGAGGTGCGCCAGCGCTATCGCACCCGACTAGCCGAACTCGATGTCATGCGCAAAGCCGGCGAGAGCAAGGTCTCGGAGCGGGGCGATGCGGAAAAGCTCGGTAAGCTCGAAGAGGAATACGAAGTCGAGAAAAAGGCGCTAGAGCAAGCGATGGAAAACGAAGTCCAAGCCATCAAGAACGGCGAGTAGCCTGCCTGGTAGGAACGGGCACGGGCTCGTCACCGGATTTCCCGTTGGGGTCGCAGCCGTTTATCCGTTTTTCTTCGTCGGGACGCGCACCGGCGATCAGGGCCATGCGACGCGCGCAAAGTCGCAAAGCGGGATTCAAGTGCGGGCCCGTGCCCATGGTTGCCGCCGTGCAGTCGCTGGCGGGGGGCGGACGATGGTGCGTGCAAGAACCGGTGAGGCTCATCATCCGCTGAGGGAATCCCCGTAGGCTGAGTAGGTCTTCGCCCTCGACTCTTTTGGGCGGCGCGAAGATCGCCGATGCCCGTCCCGGGGAATTCAGCCGCCCCCGCACCCGCTCGCGCTCCCGATCTGCACCGAGATCTCAGGGGGGAGGAGCCGCCGAAGTGCGGTTGACCCGATCGACCCTGGGCATAGGTTATTCCACTGGTGGCCGCCGTATGTCCGGAAATGCGCAGCCGCCCGCGATCCCGCCATGCAAGGGGGCCGGGAGGTCTTCGGCGGCCGAGGAGATGGGAATGGAGCAAATCGAAAAAGCGCTCGCGGAAGTCAAAGAACTGCATCAGAAGATCGTAGGGTCGCCCGCTCCCAAGATTGGTCCGGAGGCCGGCGTTCCCTTTCCGCCCGGGGTCGATCCGGTTTCCTACGCGGTGCAGGAAATCGAAGAACTCAAGACATGGATAGCTTCTCAACAGGTGGGCGCTCCACCCTCGCAGGTCGCACGCACACCCCAAGCCGATTTCTTCCTGACCGGAGCGGGGACTGCAGTGCTGCTCGATCTGCCGGGACTCGATCGCGATGACCTGCGTGTTTGCGTCGAGGGCGACGAACTGGTCGTACGCGGCGAACGCAAGCCGCCGCAGGACAACGGAGACCTGCGTCCTTTCTCGTTGGAGCGTTCTTGGGGCGCCTTCGAGCGACGATTCCCTTTGCCTCCGGGCTCGGGCCGACCGCGCGTTGCAGCTCGCTACACGCGGGGCGTTCTCGAGGTGCGCGTCGAGCGCTCCGCGGGTCAGGGGAGCGAAAGCTTCTCCGTAGACATCGAGTGAGAGGAGAAAGCAGGTGAGCAAGACACAGGGCAGAAAGAGCGGTCGCGCGGCAGCCGCGACAGCGGAAAAGAGCAGCGAGAAGACGAAGGCCGTGGAAGTCGCGCACGAAGCCCATGCGATCACACAGTTGATCTATAGGCATCTTGCATGTGAGGGAGCATCTCCCGCACTTCAGCCCGCGAGCGTCGGCTATGCCGCGCTTCCGCTCTACTCCGGCGTGTGTTCGCCGCAGCAGGCACCGTGGGAGTGCGTACCGTCGTGGGCCGGTGCGATGCAGCCTCCCTGGATGGTTCGTTAGCGAAAGCGTCTTGCCGCCGAGGCAAGAAGGCAAAGAAGAATTCCGTTCGAAACAGCAGCGTATTTCAAGGAGGAGTGAAAGCCGTGACTTGGAATTGGAATCAGAATCAAAACGTTCAGCAGAACCGGCAGCAGCCTCAGGGCTGGAGCCAACAGTGGAACTGGCAGCAGCCGCAGGCCTGGAACCAGGGCTGGCAGTCACAGAACTGGAATCAGCAGTGGAACTGGCAGCAGCCGCAGAACTGGGGCCAGCAGTGGAACTGGCAGCAGCCGCAGAGCTGGGGCCAGCAGTGGAACTGGCAGCAGCCTCAGAACTGGAACCAGCAGTGGAACTGGCAGCAGCCGCAGGCCTGGAACCAGCAGTGGAACTGGCAGCCTTGGTGGAACGGCGGCAACTGGTAGTCAGGAAGCCGTGGTTTTCGGGATGAGGCCGCCTGCAGGGCGGCCTCTCTCTCGATATATCGCATTACCGGCGAAAGGGGTCTGATGGATAGCTCGAGGCATGGTCGCGTTCACCACTCGCCGCATCTCTCTCGGCGCATCAAGGCAGCGCTCGAACGCGAGGTCGTAGGGCAACCGCGTGCGGTCAACTCTCTGGTCAGGGCGATCACTCGAACTCTCGGCGGGTTTGCCGAAGAGAGAGGCCCGCTCGGCGTCTACCTTTTCATGGGCCCGAGCGGTACGGGTAAGACGCACATCGTTCGCTCCCTTGCGCAACTTCTCGGATTCAACGGTGAGCGCTTGGCTGTGGCCGATTGCACGCAGGCCTCTACGGTCGAAGATTGGTCTCGGCAGATGGCCCCGCTTTTTCGTCACCAGGATGAAGCCTCGCCGACCGCGCCGCCCACACCCGACAATATATCGATTTTGCTGATCGAGAGGCTCGAGCGAGGTCGACCGGAAATGGTTCGAGCCTTGATGGCGGCCATCGAAACCGGTTACCTCTTGCTGCCCGACGGACAGAGGGGATGTCTATCACGGTGCTTGGTGATCTTGACTTCCAACCTCTGTTCCAAGGAAATACTCGAGGCGGGACATCGGGGTATCGGATTTTCTCATTCGCACGAGGATGAGGAAGAAAGCGAGAATGCCCGCATCTTTCAGATCTGCCATTCGGCGGCCGAGCGACAGTGGGACCGCGATCTGCTCGGTCGTTTCGACGATATCGTCATCTTTCACCGACTGAGCGAGGATCACCTTCCGCTGATCCTAGATCGGCAACTGGCCATACTCAACCGACGTCTTGCTCATCGAGGATGGCGGTGCGAGACCTCCGAGGAGGCCAGGGAATTTCTACTCGAACGTGGGGGACGCGATCTAAGGCAGGGTGCACGGCCGTTGATTCGCGCATTTCGGCGTTTTCTCGAATACCCCGTTGCGGACCTGGCGGCGAGCGGACGGCTCGAATACGGAGAAATCGTGCACGCCTTCGGAGCGGGGCCGGACGGACTGCGCTTCGCGATCCCCGAGTCGGTCGATCTCGGCGCTCCTTCCGCCGATCGTCGAGGGACCGGAAGCGACGTGGCAGTCGAATGGCTCGACGACGATCAATGCATCCCGGTTTCTTGAGTCTCGCACTTTGGCGGAAAATGGGGTACGGGTTCGCGCCGAATCTCCCTTTGCGGACTTCGCACCATGGCGCGCGTCGCCTTGTCCCGGTCGTCGGTGTAGGTCTCGGTGAAGGGAGATGGTCGCAACAAGTCACCAAGGCCACGAAGGGAAGATCGAGACCGCGAATCACCGCCCGACTCTTGTAGAGCGCCCGGCAACGGTTTTCCTCTCACGCAGGCGCCACGAGCTGGTAGGCGTCAAGAAAACTTGATTTCCGGGAAATCCTCGCCTTCATCATCGCCGGTTTCTGCCGCGTCTCGAACAGGGCGCTCGTCGAGTATGTCGCGAATGACGAACTTCAGTTCCGACGACAGATGCGTGATGACCATGCCCTCGACCGGTATGAAGCGGCAGGCACGTGCCTTGCGTTCCTCAGGATCGCCGGGGAGTCGGTAGTAGAACTTGCTATTTCCACATTCGCTGTTCCAGCAGAAGCGACCCCGGTGGCAGCGGTCGGGAAAGAGATACTGGATTCCACGAAGCAGGGAGTTGTTCTCGGGAACTTCCAATGCCCGCCCAAGCACCGTAATCGAGATCATCTTCTCGAAAGGGGTGATCGGTGTGTCGCGAATCGATTTCGCTCTCTCTCGGCGCGTTCGCCTTGTCGAATCGTCGATTTCTACCTCGCATTTCTTTGGCGCAGGGCCGCGATCCGGTCGCGGAGTATCGCCTCGGAGTCGATTCTTGCGTCGCAGTGAATGGCGTGCAAATGGTCGAGGAAGAGTTTACCCTACGCCGATTTCGGAACCCCGGTTCCGTGCAAACCGCAAGGAGTACGCGATCATTCGCTCTCGTTCCGAAACTCGTTTGTCGGCTCTTCCGCTGATTTCCTGCTGCTTGCTTTTTTCTTGCGCGCTTCCCGCGTCGCGCACTCCGGGCACCGAATCTCTTGCATCTGCTAGGGAGCGCTCGGGTGGGGAGGGCATCCCGACGATCGAGGTCACCGTCTCGCCGGTGACAAACCTCTTTCACTGGGTCGATCATCTTGCGGGCACGTCCTACGGCAAGACGACCTCGGTCTATCGTCGCCACTGGATCGAACGAAACGGCCGCCTCGACGAGAGTGACCGCCGCGCGCTTCTCGCTTTTCGTCGGGCAAGGGTCGAAGGAACACGTTCGCACGCGATCGGTCTGCCGGAGCCGTCTCTAGGGCGCTGCATGCCCGAACCGTACGAGAAGCCGAATGCCCGGGCGCGCCTCTCGATTGCCGCGATGGAATCGAAGAGCATAGATGAACTGGTCTCCAAGAGCCGAGCTTTCCTCAGCGCAGAAACGGTCGTAGATCTTGAGTATGCGCTCCGCCATTTCGAGCCTGCTTGGACCCGGATTTGGCAAGAGTCGGAGTTTCTTCATGCCTTTCGGGAAAAGACCGAGCGTTTCGTGCAAAGCCCGGAAGTGCAGGATCTCGTGGGGCGAATCGTTGCCTATCTCGGAGCGGACGTTCCGGCGACGTCTTCGGCACATATTTCGCTCGTTGCTCTCTTGGAATACGGGCCAACGCACGCTGAGGCGAATGGCGACCATCTGTTGCTCGAGATCCGCCCAGACGACGACCCGCAAGATCAGGTGCAGGTCATCTTTCACGAACTTGCTCACTTCCTGATGCGGCGGCTTCCCGACGAGCGCCGGCAGACCTTGGCTCGCGCGTTCTTGGCAAAAGGCCCGCGTGGAGCATTGACTTGGAATATGCTTCGAGAAGCATTGCCGACCGCTCTTGGCCAAGGCGTCGCGCAGGCCCGGCTGGCCCCGGAGGGGTTTTCGCTCAGGCAGCGGTGGTACCATCTCCCGGCCATCGATGACGTCGCACACAGGATCTATCCTTTTCTGCTCGAGTCGATCCGGTCTGGTGCTTCGTTGGACGTAAGTGACGTCGAATCTTTTGTTCGTGCCGTCGACGAGCAGATCTACTCCGCTGCACCGCTGTTGCATTTCCTGCCGGATGCGGTTCTGCTTTCATCTTCCGGGGATACACCGTGGTTACAGCGATGGAGGGCGGCACAAGGGGGAATGAATCAGCGCGTCGCATCGACGGAATCGCTGCCGGGCGGTTTGGCATCTCTGTTGCAGTCCTTTGAATGCCTTCCCTTTGTTCTGTTTACGGGGCATGAGAAAGACGGCACCTACGACCTTCCGCCCGACTTGGTCGATCAGACCGCGAACACTCTCTTGGAGACACAAGGGAGCGGATCCTACGCCGTACCTCTGCGAAGGAGGAGCGGCGTTCCTAGTCTTCTTGTGCTGCTCGATCCGAATGCGACGATCGGTGAAGTCCA